>NZ_AUCD01000009.1 GCF_000429585.1 Atopococcus tabaci DSM 17538 | reverse complement strand
GGTCGCGCGGGATTTCGAGGTGGAGCTCCCCGTACTCGGTCTTGACCGTCCGGTCATAGGTGCCATTACGGGAATTGCCGGAGTGGAACCCAATCCGGTCGTACTTCTCGTAATCCAGGAAGGCCGTCAGCTCCGTCCGCAGTAGCGTGTTCACGGCCAGCTCCAGATGGGAGCGGAATAATTCGTTCAAATCGCCTTTGGTGGCTAGAGTCTGCAGGAGTTCTGTAGTAAAATCGTTCATAGGGAAGTCCTCTTTTCTGTGAATGGGTGTGGTAACTTTATTCTACAGAAGGGACTTCCTTTTTTCTATTTACACAAAATATTTTATACTCTCACCTTTTGTCGCCTTCTGGACTAATATCTCAAAACTTTGAACATATCTTTTCTAGTTTAGGTCAATCAAGAAATCTCATAAAATACCCTTCTTACATATTCGACTTTAGATAATGAGGGTATTTTCCTGTCTTTTAAACATATAATACGTATCATGGGATCTTTAGGAATCTAGTTCGTCATTCGTAAGAAGAGAAAAACGTATACCAAAATTATGATTTATCTATGGGCTAAAAATCCTCCTTTCGATGAAAAGGCTACACAAAAAAAGACTTATGCATATCACATAAGTCTAAGCCAAGTATATTTTTATTTTTTTCACTATTTACTTGTATTTTGTTCACCTTCAAGCATTCTGCGTCCTTCTTCAACTGCAGTGTTTGGATCTTCAGGTGGAGTATTTCTTAATATTTCTGGTGCAGCTGTTAAATCAGGTTCGCCGCCTGCACTAATGGGATTACTACTATAGTTGAATTTGTTCCCGTCACGAGCAGTTTCTCCTTCGATTGCTTGAGAGGCTTCTCCTTCTGAGAAGTTGTAAAGTGTATGTGTAAACTCTTTACCTTGTTTTTGTAAGTCTTGAGTACCATGTGGTACAACTGGACCGTATTTTTCTTCCAATTCTTCACAAGCTTTTAAGAATTGAAGCTGGTGCTGCGTTTCGCGAGCCATGAGGTAACTTAGCATATCGCGAACACCTTTATCCTCCGTTTGCAGGAAGTTACGTGATACTTGAAGGCGAGCCTGTGATTCACGGACAACGTTGAAACGCATATCAGCGAGTAAGTTACCACTTGAAATAATGTAATTTGCGCTCCAAGGATTTCCGTTAGAATCAGATAACCCTGCACCAAGACCATTGACGAACGCATGTTGAGGGTCCATACCGCCAAGTATTGCAGCAGTCGCTGGATCACTATTTCTCGCAAATTCTTCTATCGTTTCAGTAGGAGCGTCACGTAATAGGTCATTGATCATGGTTGCTAACATTTCCATATGGCCTATTTCTTCCGTACCGGTGTCTAATAATAAATCTTTATATTTTTCATTACCGACAGTGTTCCAGCCTTGAAGGGTATAAGCCAGCATTCCTGTAGTTTCTCCCCATTGGCCGCCTAAAATTTCTTGCAGGCGTCGTGCAAGAATGGGGTTACTTTTCTCAGGCTTCGCATGATACTGTAAGTTTGACTTTCTTATATACATATAACGGTCCTCCTGATATATTATAGTGTCATATGTAGGATTAGTTTTTTCCAAATCAATCCTACATATACAACAGTAAGTCATATAAATTCATCCTTCAAATGATACGGTTTCAAAAAACATTATAAAAAGAGGCCCAGATTAAATTAATTTGGACCTCTTTTTATAACTGATATATTCATTCGATATATTCCTCTCGTTTCATAACTTAACAGTTTTGGAACAATTTTGAATTGCTATGACATAAGCAGCTTTGGGGTTTCAGAACTTGGGTTCAAAAGAGAAAGCAGAAACTTTGTTTCTGAATAATAAATAAGCATAGTGGAACCGGTAGAACAAAGATGAAGTCGCAATCTTCTTTGATTTATATCCTGACCAAGTGTTAATAAGCATTATCTAAGTAACTGATATACTATAAGGCGACAACAAAGAACAGCAAAAAGCCAGCCTGAAAGTTGTATCTTCCAGGCTGGCTTTGTTTAGACGCAAAATTCTCTATCTATCTTCTCTTGTTGTCTGTGTCGTCGATTTCCTTCACCACAAGGTCCGCATCTGCAGAGTCCGAACCGGAAGTCCGATTGTCCGTACGGTTGCCGGTGTCTTCAGGAGCGTGATCTTCTCTGCGGTCGAACGTTTTATGGTCTCTGCGATCTGTGGTGTCGGCAGGTGAATCTTCCCGGCGGTCAAATGTTTTGTGATCCGTTCTCGGAGAAGCGGTATCCCTTACGTCATCCCGGTTCATGTTGTTCTCCGGAGATTCAGGATAATCAACGTTGTTTTGAGTTGTATCTGCATCTCTTTTGTTTGCGCGTCGTTCTTTTCTAGAAGGCATCGAGCCATTCCCTCCATTAGGTGTATTGTCGTAGTCAGTGGCGACTGCAGCGTCACTTTGAACAGGTGCCGTTTGTGTGTTGCGGATTCTTTCTCGGACTTCTGTTTCCAAACTGTCGATACGAGCAAGCAACCCTTTGATTTCAGAATTTTTCTGTGTCAAATCGGCTTCCGATTCCTTGCGTGTCTCTTCGGCGATGGAGTCACGTTCCCGTTTGGTTTTTTCCAGCTCATCTTCCAAGTCATGGACGCGGTCTTTCCTTCTGCCGAGAAGCGGCATCATAAACAACGCGCCGGCCAACAATCCTAATAAGAATGTCCCAGCCAGAAGCGCCCAAAGGGGAAGAGAAACTTGTTGGAGCCAAAGATCCAAAGTGACGATGGACTGATTCAAGAAAGCGATGAGTGCCACTGCAAGGGCAATAATGAGGCCGATGATTGGTCCTGCCTTTTTCATCAAATCATTCCTTCCTCCGCAAAATTCAACTTGCTGCGGAACTCTGAGTACAACAGCCGACGTTTAACCTTAATCGGAGGGTAGTCTGTCAGAAGAAGGCGAATCAGACGTTTCTTCTTGTGCTTTTTTCATTTCTGTCTGAGCATCTGATTGAACTTTTTGCGCCTCTTTTTTCACTTCACTGGAAGCTTCCTGCATCTGGTTTTTCATTTCTTTTGCAGTTTCTTTGAGAGTGATTTTAATGTTCTCTGCGGCTTCAGATGTACTGTGCTGCACGTTGCTTCCAGCTTTGACGGCTGCCTCCTTGTATCCTTTTGCCTGTGTTGTTGCTTGTTCTTTCGATTGATTGAACCGGTGTTTCAAATCCTTGCGCAACTCTTTTCCAGGTTTCGGTGCAAACAGCAAACCCAATGCAGCTCCTATTGCGACGCCTTTCAAAAACTTAGCCATTCCCTTTCCTCCTTAAAATAAATATAGAATAGGTTCTTCTAGTTGTAGTATAGCGGATTCGGAAATGATTAGGAAACAAAAACGCCTTAGAGAAGGAGGGCTACTTTTATGGAAGGCGACGAAAATATGGTACGATATGGAATGAAGAAAAGAAGAAAGGAGCAAAGAAATGAAAGCGATTTTAATCGAAGAGTTCGGCGCTGTAGATCAGTTGAAAGAAAAAGACATGCCGATGCCTACGTTTAAGGAGAATCAAGTACTGATTGAAGTGTATGCTTTCTCCATCAATCCGGTTGATTGGAAAAGAAGAGAAGGCAAGGTAGGCGGCAAACTGCCGATGGTTTTGGGCGGCGATGTTGCCGGAATCGTGAAAGAAATCGGTTCGGAAGTGAAGGACTTGAAACCGGGTGACCGCGTGTTTGCCAATGCGGCCCGGACTTATGCAGAGTATACCCGTGCACGGGCAGAAGTCACGGCGAAAATTCCCGATAACATGTCGTTTGAAGAAGCTGCTGCGGTTCCGTTGGTAGGCCAAACCGCATGGGAAGCAGTCGTGGAACAAGGAAAAATCAAAGACGGCGACCGCGTGTTGATTCATGCCGGTGCAGGCGGTGTGGGGTCTACGGCCATTCAAATCGCCAAATATTTCAACGCGTATATCGCAACCACTGCCAGCAAAGAAAACGCAGAATTTGTCAAATCCATCGGAGCAAGCGAACACATTGACTACAAGAACGAGGATTTCGAAGAAAAACTGAAGGACTTTGATCTCGTCATCGACTCAATCGGCGGAAAAACGCAGGAAAAAAGTTATTCCGTGTTGAAACCCGGCGGACGGTTGGTGTCGCTCGTCCAAGAGCCGGACGAAGAAAAATTGAAAGAACATGGAATCGAAGGCGTGTATTTCTCCATGAAACCGACCGGAGAACGCTTGAAAAAACTGGCTGAGCTGATGGAAACAAACGAACTGATTCCAATCGTATCCCAGACGTACCCATTCACAGAAGAAGGTGTGCGAGAAGCCCACAAACAAAGTCAATCCGGCCACACGCGCGGGAAATTGGTCGTAAAGGTGAAATAAACCAATCCACCATCGACTGCTCAGCGTGTTGAGACAACCAAAGGACCTGAAAAAAGCCTCAAGGCGGCGGTTCCCGCTTTGAGGCTTCTCTGTGGATTAATTGACTTGTCGTCTATTGGAGTGAGGTTCACTGATTTCCGGATCCTCTGGATTGTCTTGAATCAACTTGTCTGCGACAATCAGCAGAATCGGCAGGAGGATGTCATCGGCGTAACCAGCAACCGGAAGGAAATCCGGAACGATGTCAATCGGGCTGACGATATACAGGATGATTCCAAGAACAGCCAGTTTCTTTTTGTTGTCCAATTTTCCATTAAACAGGGACAAGACCAAATGTTTGATTTTAGAGGTTGGTGTTTTAATTGTTTTTTTTCTTGTTTTCATATTCATTTTCCTTTCTATAAATGTGGCTAGAAAGTTCAGAAGGCAATGGATTACGTTGAAATAATTATAACGATTTGAACTTCCGTCGGCATCCGTCTTAAGGATGAGATTTGGAATGTTTATACACACGCATTAGAACGGTCTTAACATTCAAAAATGCAGAGTGGTGGCCGCCGTGAGCGTCCTTAATTTTTTTTTAAACTTCCACCGTTATAATACAGAAGAATCTGAAAAAATGAATGACACAAATTTATAGACATTTATCTATAGCAACTATTAGGGGGAACTCGAAATGGAAATAGGAATCGATAAAATTGGTTTTTACACGCCTCACTTTTATGTGGATATGGAAAAACTGGCGCATGCCCGTGACACCGATCCTGGAAAGTACTTGGTTGGAATCGGACAAGAGAAAATGGCGGTTGCGCCAACGACACAAGACTCGGTGACGATGGCGGCCAACGCGGCATTGGAAATTTTGGATGATGAAGACAAGCAAGCGGTGGACATGGTGTTGTTTGGAACCGAAACCGGAGTGGACCATTCCAAATCCGGCGCTGTCTGGGTGCATCATCTGGCGGGTATCCAACCGCGAGCACGTGCGGTGGAATTGAAACAAGCCTGCTATGGAGCGACTGCAGCCATCCAGTTGGCGATGGGACACATCGCATTGAATCCGGAAAGCAAAGTGTTGGTATTGGGTTCGGATATCGCGAAATACGGTCTGCGCTCCGGGGGCGAACCGACACAGGGAGCGGGAGCGGTGGCGCTGTTGATCAGTGCAAACCCTCGTATCTTGGCATTGGACAAAGAACAGGCTCTCTTGACGGAAGACATCATGGACTTCTGGCGTCCGATTCATTCCGACAAAGCGTTTGTTGACGGGAAATTCTCCAACGAAAGCTACATCAAGTTCTTCACAACCGTTTGGAACGAATACAAGGAAAAAACAGGACGTACCTTGGATGACATGGCGGCAATTTGTTTCCACCTTCCGTATACGAAGATGGGACGCAAAGCGTTCCGTGCCATCATCGACGAAGCTTCCGAGGAAGTGCAGGAGAGCTTGAAACAGCGGTACGAAGAAAGCATCGCGTACAACAAAGTGGTCGGGAACATTTACACCGGCTCATTGTACTTGAGCTTGTTGTCCTTGTTGGAACAAGGCGAAGAACTGACTGAAGGGGCACGCATCGGGTTGTTCAGTTACGGTTCCGGCGCGGTCGGCGAATTCTTCAGTGGCACATTGAAAGCCGGCTACCAACAGTATATGCTGGGTGAAAAACACCAGGAAATGTTGGACAACCGCAAAGAATTGAGCATTGAGGAATACGAAGACATCTTTGAACAATCCTTACCGACAGACGGCTCTGCCATTGAGTTGGAAGTGGAGAAAGACCCTGCTCCAGTCGTGTTGGCCGGCGTACGGGACGAAATCAGAGAGTACATCAACAAGTAAAAAATGAGCCCGCCTCATCCTTGAACGGATGAAGCGGGCTTTTTTCGTTTTAAGAAAGTTATTCAATATGTGTCGGCCAGTCATCAGTGGCATCCAGCTTCGTGGACTGGTTTTGTTCCACCAAGGCATCCCGGATGTCTTTTAAGTACTGTTCCGTAACCGGGATCGGTTCTTCTTCCGGCTCTTCTTCTTTTTTGCGCATCACCTTATTCATGGCTTTGATGGCAACGAACAGGACGGCCCCGATAATGAGAAAATCAATGATAGCCTGCAAAAACAACCCGTACCGCAATTCTGCGGCACCCACTTGGATAAACAGGTCATCCACGGAAGCATTCCCGGTCAAAGCGGTGATGATGGGGGTGATGATGTGATCCACCAGTGCGTTCACGATGGCGGTGAAGGCACTCCCCATGACGACCCCGACCGCTAAATCCATCACGTTTCCGCGCATGATAAATTCCTTGAACTCTTGCAACATGTTCTTTTTCACTCCTTTTCTACATTCTCCAGTATAACGAAGACTGATTTAAAAGAACAGAAATGAGTGGTTGGGTTATGATATAGTAAATGTGTCTTAGAAACCGCTTTACAAATAGGGGGGGAGCAGATGGGAAATGTGCTGAAAAGGTATGGGGTGTTTTTGTTAAGTGTGGTCATTATCGGTACCGGAATCACCATCATTACGAAAACCGGACTGGGAACCACGGCAGTGACCAGCCTGCCCTTTGTCGTCAGCCGGATATGGAAAGTGAGCCTCGGAACCATGACGATGTGGTTCAATATCCTATGGGTGGTACTGCAAGCAGTGCTGTTGCGCGGGAGATTTGAAAAAAGGCAATGGCTGCAATTGACGGTGGGGCCTCTATTGGGCGGCGCGATTGACCTGTCCGCGGTAATGCTGAACTTTATCCAGCCGCAGCTTTATGTGACCCGACTGTTGTATCTTGTGGCAGGGAGTGCAGTTTTGGCGTTCGGCATTTACTTGCAGTTGGAAGCACGGGCAATTTACAACCCGGCAGAAGGCTTTGTGAATGCGCTGTCAGAAGTGGTGAGGAAAAATTTCGGAACCGTCAAAATGGCGTTTGATGTCACGATGGTGGTGTCGGCGCTGGTGCTGTCCTGGCTGGTCATGGGGGATATCACCGGCATTCGGGAAGGAACCTTGATTTCCGCGTTGTTGATCGGGCCGTTGACGACCGCTTATCGCAATGTTTTTGCCAAGCAACGCGAGGCAGCATCCAATTCTATACGTTGAGGAGAGAGAATATGAAAAAAAGGCTTAATCATCATGACCGATCGCTTTGTCGATGCGGTGTATTCCGCGGAAACACGGGCAGAAATCCGGCAGCACATTGAGCTGTTGGCTGCCCCGTTGACCGCTGAAGAATGTTTGGAGTATCCGGATCTGTTGGAACAGACGGAAGTCATTTTTTCGGGATGGGGAGCGCCGATTTTTGATGCGTCATTCTTGGAAAAGGCACCGAACTTGGAAGCCATCTTTTATGCAGGCGGAGCGATGAAACGGCTGTTGACGGATGACGTGTGGGACCGAGGGATTCAAGTGACGACTGCCAATGTGGCCAACGCCATCCCTGTAGCCGAATACACAGTGAGCCAGATTTTATTTTCTTTGAAAAATGGCTGGCAGATCACCCGGTAGGTGCGGAAAGATCGCAAGTACCGATTTGGGCAGTACCACTCATTGGGCGCATACAAACGGACGGTGGGATTGATTTCGCTGAGCCAAGTCGCCCGCAAAACGTTGGAACTGTTGCGTCCTTATGACCTCGACGTGGTTTGTTATGACCCGTTCGTCTCAGAAGAAGAAGCAGACAAACTGGGCGTCGAAAAAGTGTCGTTGGAAGAATTGTTCGCGGGTTCCGATGTGGCTTCGCTGCATTCGCCGCTGCTTCCGGAAACGATCGGCATGATTAACGGTGATTTGCTTCATTCCATGAAAACGAACGCGATATTTATCAACACGGCACGCGGCGCCATTGTACGGGAAGAGGAACTGATTGAAGTGATGAAAAAGCGGTCGGATTTGACGGCGATTTTAGACGTGACGCATCCGGAACCGCCGGCGGAAGATTCGCCGTTGTTTGATTTGGATAATGTGGTGGTCACGCCGCACATCGCAGGCAGTGCCGGTTCCGAAACGGAGCGGCTGGGGGCATTCATGTTGGAAGAGGCCAAACGCTATGTAAACGGCAAACCTTTGGAGTATCGTATTGCTAAAGAAAGTTACGCGCACATGACTTAAGGAGGGAAAAAGATGATTGGATTGTGTTCAGTGACGTTTCGCGACAAACAACCAGAAGACATCATTCAAATCGCAAAAGATGCAGGGGTGGAGGCCATTGAATGGGGCGGAAACAACCACGTGCCGCCGACAGAGTTGGAAACAGCCAAACGAGTCGCCCAATTGACGAAAGACGCGGGATTGGTCACCAGTTCGTATGGAACCTACTACAAAGTAGGCACCAACGAATCGTTTGACTCCATTCTCGCCGTAGCGGAAGCCTTGGACACGAAAATAATCCGGGTGTGGGCCGGGGACAAAGGATCTGAGGAAGCGGATGAAGCGTGGTTTAATGAGGTAGTGGCAGACGCGGAACGAATCGCCAAACTGGCGCATGAAAAAAGTATGTCCATCAGTTTTGAATACCACAGCGACACGCTGACCGATACACCGGAGAGCGCCCGCCAACTGATGGAAGCCATCGAAGCGCCGAATGTCTTCTTATACTGGCAGCCGGCAGAAACACTGACGGTGGAAGAACGCAAAAGCAGCCTGTCTCTTCTGGGCGAATGGATCACCAATGTCCATGTCTTCCATTGGGAAAACTTCAACAACCGATTCAGCTTAGAGGAAGGCGCGGAAGATTGGGAAGACTACATCAGCCGCATTTTGACCCACTCACCTTATACGCATCATTACTTGTTGGAATTTGTCAAAGAGGATGACCCCGGGCAACTCAAACAAGATGCGGAAACGCTGAGAAAAATCGTGGAGAAATTCGGTTGACGAGAAAGCAAGCGGCATGTGGCGAAATAAAATGAATTTTAATGGGTGATTTGGTCCTTTTCAGGCGTTCTGGACCAAATCGCCCAATTTTTTTGGAAATATTTGGCCCGAATCGGTCAAAATGGCCCAAATCGTGAATCCAGCCGGCGGTTATTTGGATACAACAAAGCAACAAACGAAAAACCCACAGTCCGAACGCAGCGGTTCGGACTGTGGGGTTTAATTTTCCAGATTTTCCAAAATGTCTTTGGCGGTGGCCAGGTTCATGTTCGGCGCTTCTTTCAATTGATTCACGACTTTGTCGATGTCGGCGCCTTTCGCTCCTGCGCTGATGGCTAGTGAACGGGCCTGAAGTCCCATGTGGCCTTTTTGAATGCCTTCCGTGACCAATGCCCGCATCGCCGCAAAATTTTGGGCCAGTCCCACTGAGACGATAATCCGCTCGAGTTCTGCGGCGGATTCATAACCCAGCAGACGCTTGGTGAACTGGGCAGCTGGGTGGATTCCGATGGAACCGCCGACCGCGCCTACAGGAAGCGGCAGAGTCAACGTGCCGACCAATTCGCCGTTTTCACCTTTTTTCCAACGTGAGAGAGCCCGGTACTGTCCGGATTTCGCGGCATAAGCGTGCGCGCCGGCTTCGATGGCCCGCCAGTCGTTTCCGCTGGCCAGCACCACAGCGTCCACACCGTTCATGATGCCTTTGTTGTGGGTGACGGCGCGGTACGGGTCTGCCCACGCAAAGTGCCCGGCTTCAATCATTCGGTCCCGGACTTCTTCTCCGGTAAAGGAACCGTGCTTCAACAAACGAGTTGGGATGCGGCATTCCGCCGTTGCCAAACATTCGGTGGCATAGTTGGACAGGATGCGCATCAAGGCGGTGCCGCCTGTCAACTCTTCCAAGTAAGGGGCGATGCCTTCCATCATCGTGTTCACAATATTTGCACCCATCGCTTCCAACGTTTCAATGTGAAGATGCACCACCAAAAATTCCGGCGTGTCTTCTATCGTGTCGGCTTCCAACAAACGGACGTGTACTTCGCGGGCACCACCGCCACGTTTGACGATGGAAGGATGTGCCTCGTTGGCTCGTGACAAAACTTCCTCGGTGTGCTGTTCGATGTTCTGGATGGCTTTTTGTACGTCCGGGACGCTTTTCAAGGCCACCTGTCCGATCATACGCCGGTCCGTCAGAGACGTCCGGAACCCACCGGCTTCGCGGATGATTTTTGCCGCAAAACTGGCGGCCGCCACCACAGACGGTTCTTCCATCGCCATCGGGACAGCGTAGTCTTTGCCGTCGATCAAAAAATGAAAGGCCACGCCATATGGCAGAGAATAACGGCCGATTTGATTTTCAATCATGTTTCCGGCAATTTCGTCCGGCAGTTCCAAACCGTTTTCGGATAACAGGGTCGCATCTTCTTTGGAAATCACCCCTGCTTGAAGGAGGGAGTCGATTTTTTCAGATTTGGTTTTTTTATAAAATTTGGATAGTTTAGACAAATCCACAGGAGACATCCTTTCGTTCTCGAATTGATACCCCAAGCATACCACATGAAAGTGGAAAGGAGCGATAAGAAAAGGTATGATAAAGAAAAAGGAAGGGGATTCATTCAATGAAAAAAGCAGTCATTGTCAATCAAACTGTCCTTCCCGGATATCATATGCCGATGGGGTTTGAATCGTTGAACCCGTTCAAAAAAACGCGGGCTGATCGATTGAAGAAAAACTTAAAAACGGCGGTTGAAGAAGAAAAGCTGAACTTCCGAGTGGATTTCGATAACACCTATGGGGACATCGAACAGTTAAAAATGGATGGAACGGATTTTTATATCTTCACACCCTTTGTCAGTGATCATGTTGAGCTGCATCTATTGGAAGACAAGGAATACGTGGTGCTCACGGATGAGGAGTACACAGATGGAGAGACTGCTCGGATTATCCGCAAGATGAAGTGGCTGGATTATGTGTGAAACAAAGAGGAAAGACATTTTTTCAAAAAGGGCTTTACAAAAAAATGGAAATGACCTATACTGTTAAAGGAGTCAACACCACGGTTCCTTAGCTCAGTTGGGAGAGCACTACCTCGACAAGGTAGGGGTCACTGGTTCGAGCCCAGTAGGGACCATCATATGAAAGACGAGGCATTCGCTGCCTCGTCTTTTTTTGTGCCTCCAGACCGACGGCACTTGCTTGACCCGAAAAATAAAAGGGGATAAAATATACATGTAACGAAAAGAAGTTGGTAAAAAAGTTCCAAAAACTCAGAAAGGGGAAATAGATGATGTACGACATGTTTCCTGGAAGACGAGATTTTATGGACTTCAGCAGACGCTTGTTTGACGTCATGTTCGATCCCTCTTTTGGAAACGCAGCGGGATTCAATACCGACATCCGTGAAACGGACAACGAATATATTTTAGAAGCTGATTTGCCGGGAATGGCTAAAGAAAACATCCATTTGGAGTACCATGACAACGTTCTTTCCATCGCCGCACAGCAAGAAGAAGGAAAAGATGAAACGGACGAAGAAGGCAATTATCTCCGCCGTGAGCGGACATCACGTTCATTCAGACGGCAGTTTCTTCTTCGGGACGTAGATGAACACAACATTGCAGCATCGTTTGAAAACGGCGTGTTGACCGTTCACCTACCGAAAAAAGAACCGCAGGCACCGACATCTCGGCGCATTGACATTCAATAAGCTCATAACCAGCCCCAAAAGACAGACTTACTTCTATCTTTTTGGGGCTTTTTTATGCATGTAACTTGTATGGTTTTGGGCAACAAGTTAATTAGTTAACACAACAAAAAGATAATCAAGTCAAGCAATTTGACTCATGAAAGGTATAACAATAATTAATAGTGAGATATTCTTCACAAACCATTCGATTTTTGTTATAATGCACCTGTACCGAATTGATTTTAGGAGGCATTTTGTTAATGAAAGTAGTCGTTGTAGGAACATCTCACGCAGGTTACGAAGCAATCGAAACGATTTTGAAAGATCACCCAGATGTAGATTTGCACCTTTATGAACGTGGAACAACTGCATCTTTCTTGTCATGCGGCATTCACAGTTATTTAGAAGGCATCTCCACTTCCACTGATCAGCTGCACTATGCAACTGAAGCGTCTTACAAGGAACAAAACGTAAACGTACACATGAACAGCGATGTGGTGGGAATCGACCCCGACAACAAAACCATCACAGTAAAAAATGAAAACGGCACAACCGAAGAAAGTTATGACAAATTGATCATCACTCCTGGTGCCAAACCGGTTGAACTGCCAATTCCAGGAACAGATCTTGACCATGTCTTTTATGTACGCGGTCGTGATTGGGCAGAGAAAATCAAAGCACGCATGAACGAATCGAAAAAAGCAGTAGTGGTCGGCGGCGGATACATAGGTATCGAAGTCGCGGAAGCTTTTGCGAAACACGGCATCGAAACCACTGTGGTGGACGCATTGGACCGCGTGTTGAACACGTACTTGGACAAAGAGTTCACCGATGTATTGGAAGCACACATGGAAGAAAAAGGTCTGGCTGTTCGCACAGGCGAAATGGTCAAAGAAATCATCGGTGAAAACGGAGCGGTCGCCAAAGTGGTGACTGACAAAGGCGAATACGAAGTGGACACTGTCGTCATGGCGACAGGTGTGAAACCAAACACAAAATGGTTGCAAGGCATCGTGGATCTCAACGAAGACGGCACCGTTGTGGTGGACGAGTACATGGAAACGTCCCAAAAAGACATTTTTGCAGCCGGAGACGCCACCCATGTTCCGTTCGCGCCAAACGGTGGAGAAAAGCTGATTGCGTTGGCATCCAACGCGCGTCGTCAAGGAGCGGTGGCAGCGAAAAACATCGTAGAGAAAACATTGAAAATGCCGGCTGTTTCCGGTACATCCGGACTGTCTCTGTTTGACTACAAGTTTGCTTCCACGGGAGTGAAAGACATTGACGCGGATTCAATCGGCGCAGAAGTGGAAAGCAAATTCGTCGAAGAGAGAGTGCGCCCGAAATTCATGGGTGACAACGACACCGTCTTGATGAAAATACACTTCGAAAAAGACAGCCACCGGATTGTCGGCGCCCAATTGATGTCCACTGAAGACGTCACCGCGGCAGTCAACACATTGTCCCTTGCAATTTCTGCTGGATGGACGTTGGAACAATTAGCTTTGCAGGACTTCTTTTTCCAACCGGGATTCAACCGTCCGTGGAACTACTTGAACGTCCTCGCCCAAGAAGCACTCGGCGAAACATTCGGAAGCGACAACATGTTGTTTTAATCCAACCAAAAAAACTCACCCTCTCAACCGTGTGTTGAGAAGGGTGAGTTTTTTGCTTTAAAAGGCGACACGGTTTTTCGCCATATATAGTAGAAAAAACTTCGCTGGAACCATTGTATTTAAGACATTTTTGTTATAAAGTTAGAGGAGATGTGTTGTGAAACAAATGTGTTTCACAAAATGCTATATAAGGGGTTTTTTAGATGAATCCGGAAGAATTCAAAGCTGAACTCCAGAAACAGGGGCTTCCTGTGACAGAAGAAAAAATGGCACAGTTTGACCGCTACCTGGAATTGTTACAGGAATGGAACGAAAAAATCAATCTTACTGCAATCACTGAACGCGAAGAAGTATATTTGAAACACTTTTATGACTCTCTGACAGCCGGATTGTTCATTGATTTTAGCCAAGGGGTCCACAGTCTATGCGACGTAGGCTCAGGTGCTGGCTTCCCCAGCATCCCCCTAAAAATCATGTATCCGGAGTTGGAAATCACGATTGTGGATTCTTTGAACAAACGGATCCAATTTTTAGACACGTTGAGAAAAGAACTGGGCCTCGACGGGGTGCATTTGTATCACGACCGGGCGGAAACATTCGGGCAGAACAAACAGTTCCGGGCATCGTTTGATTTCGTCACGGCGCGGGCTGTTGCACGGATGAGCGTCCTTTCGGAATTGTGCCTCCCATTAGCCAAAAAAGGCGGCACGTTCATTGCGATGAAAGCCGCAAATGCCGACCAAGAACTGGAAGACGCCCAGAAAGCCATCGCCACCTTGGGCGGGAAGCTGCGTGAAGACATCGCCTTCGATTTGCCGAAAGAAGCAGGGGAACGGCACATCATCTTGATTGACAAGACAAAGGAAACACCCAACAAATACCCTCGCAAACCGGGAACACCGAACAAAAAACCGATCGAATAAGACGAACTCAGACAACTGCTGGATCAATACAGACGCGAATACAGATGGAGGATGAAACATGGCACGAATAATTGCCGTTGCGAACCAGAAAGGCGGCGTGGGCAAAACGACCACCACCGTCAATTTGGGTGCTTCATTAGCGAATACCGGAAAAAAAGTGCTGCTGATTGATATGGACGCGCAAGGCAATGCGACAAGCGGATTGGGCGTCAGCAAAGCGGAAGTGGACAAAGACATTTATGACGTGTTGATCAACGAACTGCCGTTGAGTGAAGTCATCCAACCGTCCAGCCGCGAAAATTTGTGGATCGCACCGGCGACCATTCAATTGGCGGGAGCAGAAGTGGAACTGACGACCTTGATGGCCAGGGAATCGCGGTTGAAAGCTGCGATACACGAAGTGGAAGATCAATACGAATACATCTTGATTGACTGCCCGCCGTCTTTGGGACATTTGACCATCAACGCCTTCACTGCCAGCGGATCGATTCTGATCCCGGTCCAGTGTGAGTACTACGCGCTTGAAGGATTGAGTCAATTGTTGAACACGATTCGTTTGGTTCAAAAGCACTTCAACCCGAATTTGAAAATTGAAGGCGTACTGTTGACGATGTTGGATGCCCGTACCAATCTGGGATACGAAGTTGTGGAAGAAGTGAAAAAATACTTCCACGAAAAAGTCTACAAGACCATCATCCCGCGCAACATCCGTTTGTCGGAAGCGCCAAGTTACGGATTGTCCATCGTTGATTACGACCGCCGCTCCAGAGGGGCACAAGTGTACCAGGAATTGGCAGAGGAAGTGATCCAAAATGGCTAACAAGAAAGGGAAGGGTCTGGGAAGAGGCATCGACGCTTTTTTCCAAGATATCCCGGAATTGGAAAACGTCGAAGCGGATGACGAACGTGTGCAGGCCGTGCCATTGGAGGAAATACGCCCCAACCCGTATCAGCCGCGCCGCAACTTCGATCCGGTGGCCTTGGATGAACTGGCTGATTCCATCCGCGCAACCGGGGTGCTGCAGCCGGTCATTTTGCGGAAATCCACCGTCAAAGGATACGAAATCGTAGCCGGAGAACGCCGGGTGCGAGCGTCCAAGCTGGCAGAAAAAGAAACCGTTCCGGCCATCGTGCGGGAATTGGACGAAGAAAAAATGATGCAGGCCGCTGTCTTGGAAAACTTGCAGCGGGAAGATTTGACGTCATTGGAAGAAGCAGAAGCATATGCGATGCTCATGAAGAAATTGAATTTAACGCAGGAAGAAGTCGCCAGACGACTAGGGAAAAGCCGGCCGTACATCGCCAACTATTTGAGGCTGTTGGGATTGCCGGACGAAGTGAAAACCCTCCTGCAGCGGAATGACATTTCGATGGGGCAGGCACGGACGCTGCTGGGATTGAAAGACAAGGACAAAATTGTGGAGCTGGCGAAAAAAGTGGCCAAAGAAGGCACAACCGTCCGTCAGTTGGAACTGCTTGTCAACGAAGCCAACCAAAACGGCCAAGAAAAAAAGAAACCTGAAACAGAGAAAAAGCCGGCTTACATCATCGAGAGCGAAGAGCGCTTGATGAACAAATTCGGTACGAGTGTCGTCATCCGTGAGAAAAAAGCCAACAAAGGAAAAATTGAGATTGAATATCTCTCTTTGGACGATTTGACACGCATTTTAGACATTTTAGAAATAAGTTTTGATGATTAGTTTTGTCGTTTAACAAATGAAAAGGAGCGATTTCCGAAATGGAAAAAAACTATGACCTCCATGATTTCGTCGAAATGAAAAAACCTCATCCTTGTGGGACCAACAGATGGGAAATCATCCGTATGGGCGCAGACATCCGCATCAAGTGCGACAACTGCGGCCAATTGGTGATGATGCCGCGTCGGGAATTCGAACGGAAAATGAAAAAAGTACTGGATAAGTAAGAAGAAACTAACAGAGAGAGTGAGTTAATACTATGGCTTTGACAGCAGGAATTGTAGGGTTGCCGAACGTCGGGAAATCAACCCTTTTTAACGCCATCACAAAAGCGGGAGCCGAAGCGGCGAACTACCCGTTTGCAACCATCGATCCAAACGTCGGTGTGGTGGAAGTGCCGGACCGCCGCCTGGACCGCTTGGCGGAATTGGTAAACCCGAAAAAAACCATTCCTACAACATTTGAGTTCACGGATATTGCAGGGATTGTCAAAGGCGCCAGCAAAGGCGAAGGGCTCGGAAACAAATTCTTGGCCAACATCCGGCAAGTGGATGCCATCTGCCACGTGGTCCGTTGCTTTGACGACGAGAATATCACTCACGTCAGCGGACGGGTAAACCCGGTGGAAGACATCGAAACCATCAACCTGGAGTTGTCGTTGGCAGATTTGGAGAGCGTGGACAAACGCTACTCGAAAACCGCTAAATTAGCAAAAACAAAAGACAAAGACGCCGTGGCTGAATTGGCGGTGTTGGACAAAATCAAACCGGTTCTTGAAGAAGGAAAACCCGTCCGTTCACTGGAATTCACAGAAGAAGAACTGCCGGTGGTGAAATCATTGTTCTTGCTGACAAGCAAACCGGTTCTTTACGTGGCCAACATTTCCGAGGAAGATTTGTTGTCTCCTGAAGATAATCCATACGTACAGCAGGTACGGGAAATCGCAGAACAAGAAGGCGCAGAAGTCATCACCATCTGTGCGTCCATTGAAGAAGAACTGGCAGAATTGGAAGACGAAGAAAAAATGGCGTTCTTAGAAGATTTGGGCATTGAAGAGCCGGGACTAAACAAACTGATCCGTTCTGCGTACACCTTGCTTGGACTGGCCACCTTCTTTACAGCCGGTGAAAAAGAAGTGCGTGCATGGACGTTCCGCAAAGGAATGAAAGCTCCACAAACGGCCGGAGTCATTCATAGTGACTTTGAGCGTGGATTTATCCGTGCCGAAACAGTCTCTTATGAAGACTTCGACAAACATGGAAGCTTCCAAGCTGCCCGCGAAGCCGGCGTTTACCGTTCGGAAGGAAAAGAATACGTTGTCCAAGACGGCGATGTCATGCTTTTCCGCTTCAACGTGTAAAAAAATCCGTTTGCAAAGAAAGGAGCCACTCAGTTGGAACCAGAAAACAATCAACACGATACCGTGGATGTTTTGCAACAAAAACAAGCAGAAAACAAAGAGCTCTTTGACCGGTTGACCAACAAAAACCGGGACTATATGGTGAAATTGAACCGCCGCTTGGAAAATGCGGATATGCCGGCGGAACAGCGGACAGAGATTTTCAATGACATGCTCAAAACATTGGTGGAACAACAAGGATTGGGAATCACTGCCCGCCAGTTGTACGGTACGGTGCCGGACCAGGCCCGTTCCATCTTGGAGTCCCCAACGCAGACAGAAGAAGGAACCGTTGAGCGTTCCGAAAGCTGGAAGTTGTATTTGGATGGAGCATTGCTCCTCGGAGGAATGTTCGCTTTGATTTCCGGCCTGTCTTATCTGTTCGGAAACGAAAACCCGGAAAATCAGATGGGGCTCATCACCTTGATTTTTAATTTCCTAGTCGGTGGAGCAGTGGTATTGGCCATCACCAAAAATGCGCCTGTTCCAGGACGAAAAGGCGGTATGCTACGCTATATTCTCGTGTCAATCGTCGCCATGCTTGCGTGGATTTTATTGATGACATTCGCGACAGTGATCATTCCACCGTCCATCAATATTCCTCTTCCAGGATGGTTGACCTTGCTCATTGGAGCCGCGGCTTTTGCAGCCAAGTTCTACTTCAAACGGAAACTGAATATCAAAGGCACTTTGATGTAAACAAAAAAACCAAGTTCTTTCGTAGACTGACATACTGATTTGAGACACTTATAAAACACCTTCTTAGGCTGCTATTCCTCTGAATTCCATCGGGGAGTAGTAGCCTAATTTTTCTTGAATTCGTTCCTGGTTATAGTACTTCATGTAGTCTGTCACACGAGTGATGACTTGCTGCGAGGACAACGAATGGTACTTAATATACTGAAACTCTTCTGATTTAATCGTTGAATGAAACGATTCGATCACTGCGTTATCCCAACAATTGCCTCTTCTCGACATACTGCTCACCAAGTCGTTTTCTTTTACTAAAAGTTGAAATGCATAAGAAGTATACACAGACCCCTGGTCTGAATGAATGAGGACGCCTTTAGGATTCCCTCTCACTTTCAAGGCTGCTTCTAGCGTATCCACTACCAAAGCGGTCCGTTGGTGCGGATACAGCTTGTAGGCGACGATTTCGTTATTATACAAATCCATAATGGTCGAAAGATACAGTGTTTCCGGGCCGTATTGAATATACGTAATGTCGGTCACCCATTTTTCATTTTGTATTTGCGCTTCAAGAGTTTCGCGATCTTCCGGTGTCCATAACGGTATTTGTGTGTGCGGCATAGTTCTGTAATGGCTGATTCGACTTTCGACAAAACCTTCTTCGGTTCTTTCGTCCAGCGGTAATACGTCGAACGGGCGACACCCAATGCACCTAAAATAGCCGTTACCGTATACTTTTCTCTAAACCGGTCCACCAATTGGTGGACTACTTCTTTTTCAACTCCTCGCTCAGTTCCAAGTACTTTTTTAAGATCTCATTCTCCATCTGTAACTGTTCCAGCTGTCTATTTTTGCCTTCTTCTTCGCTTTCTGATTCCGGCCCGAATCCATAGGAATACTGTTTCCCGATCGGCTGGTTAAAACGATGGAGTTGATTCGTTCGGTACCACTTCATCCATGTTTTGATTTGAGAGACATTCTTTATGCCGTATTTTTCCATGATTTCTTTGTTGGTTAAGTCGCCGCTAAGTTTGGCTTTGACTACTGCCCATTTCACTTCACTTGAATACATGTTTTTGCCCACGCAAAAACACCTCCGATAGAGTATTTTCTTGATTATACCATTTCGAAGGTGTTTTATATTGTCTCATTTTATTGTGTTAGTCTAAATGGGGGGCCGGTGTTTTTTGCGTGTACTCGATGCAGTGTGGGAGATTGGACCAAATAAAAGGACAACTTTTTGCGGATTTGGTCCATTTTGCTGTTTTGCGTCCAAATCTGAAGGTAAAACACAGCGGATTTGGCCCAAATAGGTGAAATCGATCCAAATCTTATCAGAGCGGATAGGTTATTTGGACCTTTCTCTATCGTGGTCGACAAAAAAGCACAAGAAAAGAGGGCGGCTCGTCTGAGCGCCCTCTTTTTTATCGTTTTTATTCAGGAACGTCGTCCGCGTCGTCGGCATCAGGAGAGGAAAGCCCCATCTCTTCTTTCAAGCGGGCCAACTCGTCTTCCACCGCTGCGGAGCTGGAAGAGCTGGCGTATTTTTGTTCCAACTCTTTAGCCGGGTCAGTCGGTTCTTCGTTCAACTCGGCCATCGCTTCTGCTTCATCCAATCTGCGTGCGGCTTTTTCTTCCATACGTTGGAAGTTGCCCATCGCGCCTTGCGTTTTGCCGATGGATTTGCTGACGTCGTTCAATTTTTCCTGCGTATCTGCCACAGACATCTGGGCTTTGATCATCGCGCGGCGGTTTCTAAGCTTCTCGATGTCGGAAGCCAGTTTGTCGTGCATTTGACGCATCTTCGTGGCGTTTTCGTGTGCTTTGGCATACGCATTTGCCAAACCAGTTCCGACGTCTTCCAATTCTTGTTTTTTCTCCAGGAAGACACGTGCATCGTCTTCGTTTCCGGCTTCCAAAGCTTTTTTCGCAAAATTGGTGTATTTCATAACTTCCGCTTCATTTTCGTCCACCAATCGTTTGGCACGGGTTTCTTCCGCCATGACACCGGCAGTGTTGCGTTTGACTTCTGCCAAATCATCCATCATGCCCCGTAAGTACTGGTCGATCATTTTTTCGGGATCTTCCATCCGGTCGATGAGGGCGTTGACGTTTGCACTGATGATATCGGTAAAACGGTCTAAAATAGCCATGTGGCATCCTCCTAAATGGTTTTCAATTTTTAATCATTATTAGGGTCATTGTCGTATTTTTTGGACAATTCTTCGGCTTCAGAGCTGCCGAATGTATCCAACGGACGATTGAGCATTTCTTCGGTCCGTTTGGCTTCTGCTTCTTTGCGGGCTTGTCGTTGTTTCCACCATCTGTACAAGAGATACAGGATCAACCCGACTCCGAAGATGGTCAATACCGGAATCCATGGAGAAGTGGTGACTTCCATGATCCGATCTGCCGCATCCCGGAATGAATTGCTGAAATACTGTTCATCGGTCAAACTGGTGTTGGTGTAATTCCTGTCCAAATAATCCAATAAGATGTCTCCCGCTTCGGCATCGATGACGCTCCGGGCTTGCGACCCCGTCACGTAATAAGTCGTGTACACGGAAGGCCGCGGTTCGAAAAACACCAGCAACAGATGGGCTTCGTCGGTGAACAACTCATCATACGTTTGATGGGCAAACTGTTCGATTTCTTCCGGCGATGGATTGGATGAACCATTGATGTTGTCGGTGATATAAACATGCGGCTGGACACCGGTTTTTTCATAAAAATGCTCCAGGCCGCTGACCATCTGTGTGTGGTTTCCGATCCACGGCGGATTCATTTCATCTGTATAATATTCCGTTTCATTGACAGCACCGACTGGCAACGGTTCTCGTTCCTGTGTGGAAGCTGTGATGTTGCCTCCGCCGCCTCCAGCAGAAAAGATTCCGGATAAGAACATAAACAAGAGGACGATGAAGAAAATACTGCCGCAGCCCATAAAGCCGCAGCCGCCACCGCCGCCTCCGTACGGCCCGCCCGGACCGTACCTGCGTCGACGTCCATAATACCGGGGCCCGCCACCTATGAAAATAGGGCCGGTTCGTGGACGATAACCTCCGGGGCGTCGGTTGGAGCCACCGCCTCTTCCGAAGCCGCCACCACCACCGAAACTGCCGCCTCCACGGCCGCCACCGCTGCTTCGACCGCCGCTCCCGCGTCCGCCGCCGAAACCACCGCCACGGAAGCCACCGCCACCGAAGCTGCCCCCTCCGCCGAAGCCGCCTCCACCGCCGCCGCGGCCTCCTCCTCTACCCATATATCCCACTCCTTTTCCACGTACTCATTCGTAAGTTCAATCTAGCACAACGAGTTAAACGCTGTCAATTATAGCGATTTCAATCGATTTTTTGTTCTGACTCACAAGAGGAACCGGGGAGCGCATCCAACCGAAATAATAAATATTCATTGACTTGGATGTATTCCGGGCAGATTATTAGTGGATAAAGGTGGGATTTCGTATACTTATAATAAGAAAGGTGAGTGGGCTTAAAAAAGGAGTGGGACACAGTGAAAAGAGCGGTTGGGTGGTTATTGGGAGCTTTTTTTCTCGTAGGATGTGCAGGCGGCGGAACAACAGAAGACACAACGGATGCGGGGGTTGCCGTTGACACAACCATTGTGGAAGATACTTCAGCGGAAGAAGGAACCTCTGCCGACACCTCGGAGACAGACTCTGGTTCCGCAACGGGCACAAGCGGAAGGAATGTGCCGAGCAATGGGCAGGGAGAGGACGACACGGCGAGTCAAATCTTGTTTGTGCCTCAAAAATCGGACATTGAAGCAGGGTTGACCGTTGAAAACGATGAAGCACTCCGCATGTTGGAGCAGTTGGTGCTGGAAGCGGATGAGAACGAATTGGGCGTTGAGGAAGACGTGGCGATTCATTTTACGGGATTATATTTGGATAACGCGGAATCAAAAGACGCCATTTTCTTGATTGTCAACCGTACGGACATGGCGATGACCAATGTGGAGTCTGAATTGTCGTTCGGGTCAGCAGACGGAGAAATGGTGATGGACCGGACGCCGGTTCAGCTCCCGGAAGACAGTTTCGGAGTATTGGAACCGAATACCGCCATGCCACTATACATCACCGTCGACACGGACAAAGAAGAAGTGTTGTTGAACATTATAGAGACACGCAATGAAACCTTGTCCATCGATTCGTTTACTTACCAAGAAATCAACAGCGAAACGCAAGATATTTCAAATACGCGTGGAGGCAGGGGCACGGCACCGGATACAGGGGATACCACAGTAACTTCTGGATCTGAAACAGACGCTCCCCATGAGATTGTGTTGGTTCCTCAGGAATCCGATATTGAAGCAGGGTTTACCGTTGAAACCGACGAAACGTTGTCTCAATTGCAGCAGCTTCTCAACAATACGGAAGAAGTGGGTATTGAGGGAGATGTCGCGATTCACAACAGCGGTCTTTACTTGGAGTACCCGGAAGGCCTTTCAGCTGTTTTTGTCATCGTGAATCGAACCCCTGTTGCCATGAAAAACATTAAGATGGACATTTCTTTCAGTTCAGATGTCGGTACGGTTTTCTTGGACGAGAAATCATACCACCTGAGTGAACAATCTTTTGGAGTGCTGGAACCGAATACGGCGATGCCGCTTTATTTCACCATTCCTGTGGAATTGACAGATCAATTCTTGGCCATTGAAGATATTCAAGCAACCGATTATTCCATCGATTCATTTGATTTTGAAGAAAAGTAACATAGAAACACAAAAACTCTCGTCTTTTTTCAAGGCAGGAATTTTGCTCACGGTATTAGAAACAACAATGAAGGTTATCCGGTGATGGGGGCTTCTTCGAGTTTCAGTAATTGTCGTTTCATTTCCAGGGATCCTCTGTACCCGGAAATGGCGCCGCTTTTTTGAATGACACGGTGACAAGGAACCACAATCATAACCGGATTTTTTCCGATGGCGGATCCGACCGCTCGGACCGCTTTCGGTTTTTGCAGGTGCTCGGCGATGTCGCTGTATGTGCGCACTTGCCCATAAGGAATGTCCAGGAGTGCCTGCCAGACGGATTGTTGGAACGGGGTGCCGCGCATATCCAAAGGGAAGTCAAAAGTGGTACGTGTCCCTTCGAAATATTCAGTGAATTGCGCAGCGAAAGGAGACAGTTTTTCTTCGCTTTGTTTCAATTCGGCGCGAGGAATCGTCTTTTGTACCCATGTTTGGAGTTCAGAGACATCTTTTCCTAATGAACCCAAGAAGCAAAATCCTCTTTCGGTTGCAGCTAAAACGAGCGGCCAATCAGGGTGAGAAAGAGTGGCGTAATAAACGGTTTCGTCAGTCGTCATACCAAATACTCGCTTTCTATTCGTTGATGGGCCTAGTATACCAAACCATCGTGTATTTGAATAGACATCGTTCGGCAAAAAAGTAAGCGGTTTCTTAAAGGGAGGAATCTGAATGGGGTTGAGTTTAACAGAAGCGCTGTTGATTGCTTTTACGTCCATTGCAATGGTCTTTCTGGTTTTAGTCGGTCTGATGTTGGTGACAATGACATTCAAGTACATTTTCAAGGAACCCCCGTCTGAAAAAGCGCCTGCCCCACGGTCTGGCCTTGAAAAAGCACCTGTTCCAGACACGCTTCCGCTCAACAAAGATCCTGAAATGGTAGCGGCCTTGACGGCGTTGATTGTCGCAAACGAAGAAACTCCGGACAATCAGTATACGGTTGTTTCTGTCGAGCGGATGAATGCAAAAGGAGCCGTTTCTGACAGCACATAATCGCTGAATCATACGTGTTGACGATGACTGCGGGGAAGTGAAAGGAGAGAAACTTTCATGCTTGAGATGTTACTCGAATTCTGGCAGGAAACCGGGTTGATGGCTTTGTCATGGAAAGAAGTCGTAACCATCGGCATCGCCTCTCTCTTTCTTTATTTGGCCATCAAAAAAGGGTATGAGCCATACTTACTGTTGCCGATTGCTTTCGGCATGCTGCTGGTAAACTTGCCCTTGGGCGGGTTGATGGCTCCGCCGACAGCCGACAGTGCAGGCGGACTGCTTTATTACCTTTACCAAGGCGTTGAACTGGGGATTTACCCGCCGTTGATTTTCCTATGTTTAGGCGCCACCATTGATTTTGGTCCGTTGATTGCCAATCCTGTCACACTTTTATTGGGAGGGGGAGCGCAGATCGGGATTTTTGTGGCCTTCTTTGGCGCCATCGCTCTCGGCATGACTGGTCCGGAAGCGTCTTCCATCGGGATTATCGGGGGAGCGGACGGGCCGACCGCCATCTATGTGGCGAGTCAATTGGCGCCTCGATTGCTGTCGTCGATTGCGTTGGCTGCGTACTCTTACATGGCGCTGGTCCCGATCATCCAACCGCCGATCATCCGGCTGCTGACCACTCCCGAACAGCGGAAAATCAAGATGGAACAACTGCGCCCGGTTTCCAAAAAAGAAAAAATTGTGTTTCCGATTGTCGTCACTTTGTTCACCACGCTGCTTGTACCGTCTTCCGCTCCATTGATTGGAATGCTGATGTTGGGGAATTTAGTGAAAGAAAGCGGCCGAGTGCCTAAAATCGCTGCAACCCTTGAGAATGCCTTTATGTATATCATCACGATTCTTCTGGGAATCAGTGTCGGCGCCAAAGCAGAAGCGGATGTGCTGCTTTCGGTTGAAACAGGATTGATTATCCTTTTGGGCTTGACGGCTTTCGCGGCCGGAACTGCAGGCGGTATCCTGATGGGTCAAGTGATGTACGTTCTGTCGAAAGGGAAAATCAATCCAATGATCGGCTCGGCAGGAGTATCCGCTGTTCCGATGGCCGCACGGGTGGTGCAAAAAGAAGGCGCAAAAGCCAACCCCACCAACTTCCTGCTGATGCATGCCATGGGTCCGAATGTGGCCGGAGTCATCGGCTCAGCAGTAGCTGCCGGGGTATTGCTTCAATTTTTCAGTTAAAAGTAGTGGGAACTCTCGAGAGTCATCGCAAACGTTCTTTGTGACGGGCTTTCGGGAGTTTTTGTATTTGATTGCTGATGAATTTGACCCGGTTCAGTGAAAAAGGCTACACTTTGTATACGTACATATTGCGTGCGTGGGAGTGTTTTTGTGGAGACAAAGAGGGGGAAAGCGATATGAGTTTAGTGGAAATAAACGGATTGGTTAAACGATTCGGTTCGTTCACAGCATTGAAAAACATTGAGTTGAAAATGGACAAAGGGGAAATATATGGCTTCATCGGACCGAATGGAGCCGGAAAATCGACGACCATCCGTGTGTTGTTGGGGATGCTGAAGCCCACTGCTGGAAAGGTGACGGTTTTTGGAAAAGATGCGTGGAAGGATGCGGTGGACATCCATAAGCGGATCGCTTATGTTCCGGGAGAAGCCAATCTGTGGCCTAACTTGACCGGTGGCGAGGTCATCGACCTGTTTTTGAGTATGCGCGGCAACGGAAACACGGCGCGTCGCGATGAACTGATCCAGCGGTTTGACTTGGATCCGACAAAAAAATGCCGGACTTATTCCAAAGGAAATCGACAAAAAATCGCCTTGATTGCAGCGTTTGCCTCGGATGCGGATTTGTATGTATTGGACGAGCCGACTTCCGGACTCGATCCGTTGATGGAACGCATTTTCCAGGAACTGGTTTTGGAAGTCAAAGCCCAGGGAAAAAGCGTGTTGTTGTCGAGCCACATTCTTTCGGAAGTGGAGAAGTTGTGTGACCGGGTGGCCATCATCCGCGAAGGAGAAATCATCGAAAAAGGAACCTTGGATGAACTGCGGCATCTGACACGGTCAAAATTAACGGTCGAAACGCGCGATCCGTTGACAAGTTTGAATGAATGGACGGGTGTGCATGAAGTGCAGCAGACGGGTGTGCATGCCGAATTCCAAGTGGACACGGAAGACTTGGACCAGGTCATCCGCCGCATCAGCCCACACGGCATACTGAAACTGGAGAGTGCGCCGCCGACACTGGAAGATTTGTTTATGCGCCACTACGAACGAACAGGCGGGGAAGTTTCCAAAGGAGGGGCCGGCCGATGAAGAGTCATTTGTTTAAAGGGACGGGCCGCATCACAAGGCTTCTTTTCCGGCAGAACCGATTGGAAATCCTGCTTTGGGTGACAGGAATCATTGGTGTGACGCTTGCAGCGGCGTTGGCTTTTCCAGAAGTGTATCGGACGCAAGAAGACATTTTAGGATTCGCTGTGACAGTGCAAAATCCTGCGATGGTGGCAATGATTGGCCCAGCATATCCATTGAAAGGCTACACCATTGCCATGATTTTAGCAGCGGAGTTGCTGCTGTTTACGGCCATTGCCGTTGCCGTCATGAACATTTTGCTGGTCAGTTCCAGTACACGCCTGGATGAAGAAGAAGGCCGATTGGAAATGATACGCGCGCTCCCGGTCGGTCGTCTCGCGTACTTGAGTGCATCCATTTTAATGATCACAGCGGTAAATGTATCGGTGTTTTTGCTTTTAGGTGCCGGATTGGCTGTGCTCGGGCATGAATCGATGATGACGGAAGGATCGTTTTTATACGGGGCGGTACTTGCCGCCACAGGGTTGTTTTTTGCAGGCGTCACTGCTTTAAGCGCACAGCTGGCCGAATCTTCACGGGGAACCAAGGGCCTTTCCTTAGGTTTGTTGATTCTGGCGTATGCTGTGCGGGCAGTGGGAGATGTCCAGAGCGACACCTTGTCGCTGCTGTCTCCGTTGGGATGGACCGTGCGGACGAACGTGTTTTTGGAAAATGACTGGTGGCCGATTGGGGCATTGGTATCAGGTGCGGCACTTTTTGCGCTTTTGGCTTTTTATTTGAACAAGAAGCGGGATATGTAGGCAGGGTTTCTCCCCGCTCGCAAAGGAAACGATCGGGCCTCCAACTTCTTAAAAACTTTTCCAGGGTTGGTCTGGCGATTGGAAAGAAATTCTTTGATTGGCTGGGTCGTCGGAATATTCTTGATGAGTGTGGCTTCCGGCTCCGTTTTGGGCGATTTTGAAACCTACTTTGCTGATATGGAGCTGTTTCAACAAATTATTCCCGGCGGACTGGACCCGACGGCGATCATCGATCAATTTCTCGCACTCATCATTGGCATTTTATCTATCTTCGCAATTGCTCCGGTTTTGTCAGTGGTCTTGAGTTTAGTGAAAGAAGAACAACTCCAGCGGACAGAGCACTTTTACAGCCGATCGGTGGCACGCAATACAGTGTTGGGAAGCTACCTTGGACTTGGTTTAGTGGCGTCTGTTCTCATGCAGACCGGGATCGGGCTGGGTCTGTATCTCTCCGCGAGCCAAGTCATGGAAGACTCCCTTTCACTACAGACATTTCTTGAGGCGAGCTTTGTTTATCTTCCGGCTGTCTGGGTCATGTTGGGGTTGACGGTCCTGCTTGTCGGTTGGATTCCCCGAGGAGCGAAATGGATTTGGGGGTATGTTTTACTGGCCTTTTTGATTTTATATATCGGGAATTTGTTGGACTTTCCCGATTGGCTGAACAATTTGTCCCCATTTCATCATATTCCGCAGCTTCCTTATGGAGAGATGGAGTGGCCGCCGATATGGGCACTCAGCGGGATTGCGCTTGGTTCATCCATCATTGGATTCATCGGGTACAACAAACGGGACATTCAAGGGTGACGGTGTTTCTTGATGTGTTTTTCCTTTCCTTCTGTTAAGCGTTGTATGCGGGATTAACTGTGAAAGTTGTTATAATCAAGGAAAGAAGCAGGAAGGAAGGGGAACGGAATGGCTCGAGAGAAAAAAGCAAAAGACCCAAAAGCATTATTGAAAAAAATGACCGAATTATACGACGACGTGTCTTCTGAGGGAAGAGAAATTTTCAAAGAATGGGAACCAAAGATTGAACGGGATGCCTTTGTCGACAGTGCAGAGAATTTGAGTTATTATCTGGCCTTAAGAAGGCGGGACATTCGGGGACTGCAGTCGGAATTGAGTCCATGGGGATTGTCTTCTTTGGGGCGCTTGGAACCAAAAACCCTCAGCAACTTGGAAGCGGTGATTGCCACATTGGGAGAACTGGCGGATGAGTCTTCACCGATGGCCCGTCCGTCGTATGAATCGTTTGTGGAAGGCCAAGAGCGGCTCCTCCAGAATGCGGAAGACTTATTCGGGAAGAAACCAAAAAAACGCAGCACGCGCATCATGGTGACCATGCCTACGGAAGCCGCCAAAGACAAGCAACTCGTGAAAGATTTGATTGCCAAAGGAATGAACGTGGCCCGTATCAACTGTGCCCACGACAATCCAAAGATTTGGACGAAAATGATTGAAAACATCCGTCATGCGGCCGGTCAAAAGAAAAAAGACGTGAAAATCTTGATGGATATTGCGGGACCGAAGATTCGTATCGACTGGATCTTCACTACCCGCAAAAAACCGAAAGTGAAGCCGGGAGACCGGTTCCGATTGACCAGAAACTACACGGACCTGCCTCCGAACGACGAAGTAAAAGTCACCGTCGGCTGCAGCATCCCGCAGATTTTTCAAGCACTGAAAAAAGGAGACCCTGTTTCCATCGATGACGGGGCGGTCGAAGGGAAAGTGGTATCAGTAACCGATGAAGAGGCTGTTGTCGAGGTAAAGCACGTCAATGGTTCAAGTATCCGTATCAAAGCGGAAAACGGTTTGAACTTTCCTGATACGGAATTCGACATCGAACTGTTGACCGAGAAAGACAGAGAAGACCTGGCCTTCGCCTGCGAGCATGCGGACATCATCGGCTGTTCCTTCATCCGGGATGAGGAAGATATCGTACAGATTCAACAGGAAATCCACTCCATCCTTGGAGATAAAGCTGCCGGCATGGCGTTGATGGCGAAGATTGAAACCGTGCAGGCAGTGGAAAATCTTCCGCGCATCCTCTTGACCGCATCCGCTAAGAATCCATTCAGTGTGATGATTGCACGCGGCGATTTGGCGGTGGAGACGGGTTACATCCGTCTGGCTGAATTGCAGCAGGAAATTTTGTGGATCTGCGAAGCCGCGGACATCCCAGTGGTATGGGGGACGGAAGTGTTGGACAACATGATCAACACCGGCATCCCGACCCGTGCGGAAGTGACAGATGCGGCGGAAGGCGGCCGCGCGGAATGCGTGATGTTGAATAAAGGCGCCTACGTGGTGGAAGCTGTCGACATGCTGCATCAAATTTTTGAAAAAATGCAGGAACACCAGTATAAGAAAACGCCAAAACTGCGCGCGTTGAGCATTGCAAAAATGGAAGAAGAATAAGCAGTACCACTTAGAGAAGCCGGCTTGTTTCCGGCTTCTTTTTTGGATTTATCCTCAAAAGTTCTCTGTTTTCCCGTGTAATAATTATGCAACATTCGTAACGTTAGTGTTATAATATAGGCGTAAAGAAAGCCTTGATTTTTGCTTAGCGATTGAAAAGAGATGAGAAACATGAACGGCTAAGAGAAAAAAGAGCATCATTGCTCTCTTAGTGACGTTATTGCTCGGCTTTTTGATGTCCTTTGCATTGCCAGTTTCAGCGGCTCCGTCTCAAGTCGTCAGTAAAGGAAACACAACGGAAAAAGTCGTGGCCCTCACCTTTGATGATGGAGCGGATGGCGCAAATATCTCACGTATCCTTCAAACACTCTCTACCCATGATGTCAAAGCCACCTTCTTTTTGACCGGGTCGGGAGCAGCGAATCACGGACAGAAAATCCGTAACATCGCCAGCCAAGGGCATCAAATCGGGAACCATTCCTACACTCATCCGTACTTCACCCAAATCAGCGCTGCGCAGATGAGAAATGAACTGCAGCGGACAGAGACACTGATCCAACAATTGACGGGAAGAACAACCAAACCGTATTTCCGTCCTCCTTATGGGGCATATAACTCCAGTGTGTTGCAAACGGTAGGGGATGCCGGGTACACGCGTACCATCATGTGGACGATTGATACGATTGACTGGAGAGGAGATTCCGCCACTACCATCGTCAACCGCGTCATGTCCCGTATCACCCCAGGGGCCATCATTTTGATGCATACCGGGGCGGGCGCTTCCGGAACCCCGAGCGCTTTGCCGACCATCATCACGCGCTTGAAGAGCATGGGTTACCGCTTCGTGACCATTTCTCAAATGTTGAATTTGTCTTCTGCCCCAAGTGGCCAAGTGTATACAGTCCGCGCGGGGGACACCTTGTACAGCATCGCTCGTCGTTACGGGGTGACGGTTCAACGAATCGCTTCCGCCAACCGTATCACCAACCCGAACCTCATCCGCGTCGGTCAAGTACTGATCATTCCGTAAGTTAAAAAAAGACCCGCCGGCAAGTGGATGCGGCGGGTCTTTTGATTCATTGTCTCAGCTTCTTACCTCAGTGCAGTTCGCGGCTTTCAGTTTTTGAGTGATTTGTTCCATCACCCATTGACGATCTTCTTCCCGATCAAGGTCGGTCTGGTCGATATCGATGACCAACGTGTCGCTCTTGTCATACGCATTGAACCAATCATCGTAGCGGGAATGCAATTTTTTGTAGTAATCCAACAATCCTGGATTGCCGTCGATTTGTTCAAAGGAACGGCCCCGTGATTCAATGCGCTGCAAATGGATGTCCAATGATCCTCTCAAGTAAATCAACAAATCAGGCGCCTTTTTCGGCATATCGTCCAATTCTTCCATCATGTTTTCCAACAAATCCAAGTAAAGGTCCATCTCTGCGCTGCTCATGTTTCCATCTTCATAGTTGATTTGTGTAAACAAGGCATCTTCGTAAATTGAACGGTCCAATACATTGTGGCGGTGCGTCAACGCCTGTTTGATGCTGCGGAAACGAGTGTTTAAAAAGTAAATCTGCAAAGAAAATGCCCAACGCTCAGGGTCGCTGTAGTATTTCTCTAAAATACGGTTGTCATCCACGCTCTCGTAAAATGCAGTGCTGTTCAGTTGGTTGGAAATGAATTCTGTATACGTGCTTTTACCGGCACCAATCATTCCTGCTAGTACAATCACTCCGGTTACCCCTTCCATGAGTCAGATCTCCTGTCTCTATATGTAGTCATCAATTAACATCCATTGTCCATCATACCACCATATATAGTGGGGTACAAGTTCCGTTTTAAAGGCAAACGTTTTATCGGAAAAATATTTTTGAACAAACCGTCAAGAGACGTTCAGTCGTTTTTGGACGGTGGGTGTAATCATCCTGTCCTTTTGCAGAAGTCTGGTAAAATGAAGGAAAGGAGGAAACGACGATGTACTACGACCAGCACATGCATACCCATCATTCTCCAGATTCCGTGGAGCGGTTTGAAAATTACTTGGCGCTTTCGGAGAAACCGATTGTGACGACTGAACACCTTGATTTCTTTTCCCCTGCTCAAAACAAACCCGACCACATTCCGGATTTTGCGGCTTATGAAGCGGAATTTGAACGATTGAACGCCCGGTACGGCAACCGTATCTTGAAAGGGTTGGAAGTGGGGTTTCGAAAAGAAGATGAAAAGGCCATCTTATACTATTTAGACGGAAAAGAATTGGACTTGATGTTGTTGAGCATCCACCACAACGGCTGGTACAACTTCATGGAAGTGGGCAATGACGATGTGCCGCTTGACCGGACTTTGGAGGAATACTACGCCATGATGTTGGAGGGGGTGCGGTCCTTTCCGCAGGCAAATGTGTTGGCGCATTTTGATTACGGCTTGCGAAGGTACGATGTGTCGATTGAAGAACTGCAGACGGTGGAAAGGATATTGAAGCGCATCTTTGAAGAAATGATCCGACATGGCATCGCGTTTGAACTCAATACGAGCAGTATGTACAAACACCAAAACGTCCATCTTTATGAATACGCCATTGGCTTGTACCAATCGGTGGGCGGAAAGTTGTTTACGGTCGGCTCCGATGCACACAAAGTGGAAGACTATGAAGCCCATTTCGACAAAGCGTTTGATTTATTGAAGCGCCAAGGTGTCCAGAAGTTGGCGGTGTTCAAGAATTTGGAGTACCGGTTGGTGCCAGTTCCGTAATCAAAAATTGCGACCGGGCTGTTTCCATTTGGGAGAGGCTTTTTTTGTTTGTCGAAAACAGGGGGGACTGTTTTATTGAGGGGAGATTTGGTAGAATGTTGCTGTACGAACAATTGTTCACTTCACAACAGAGTAAGGAGAAACCCATGACGACTGAACTCCTCTTAAAAACAGAAGCAATGATTCGAGAAAAACAACAAAACGAAGCTTCCGGACACGACTGGGAACACACGAAACGTGTTTGGAAAATGGCGCGGCGCCTGGCCCAACGAGAACCGCAGTCCGTCCAGACGGAAGTGGTGGAACTGGCGGCGCTGTTGCACGATATCGCGGACTGGAAGTTCCATGACGGCGACGATACCGTGGGACCACGATTAGCCATGGAATGGCTGCGGGACAACGGAGCGGATGAAGACACCGTCCAACATGTGGCGGCCATCATCCGGGACTTGTCTTACAAAGGGTCTGAAAACAAGACCGCCATGCAGACCTTGGAAGGGAAAATTGTACAGGACGCCGATCGCTTGGATGCGGTGGGGTATATCGGCATCGCGCGGACGTTTGCATACGGCGGGCACGCCGGACAGGCTTTATTCGACCCGACCATTGAGCCGCGCCTGCGGTTGACGCCCGATGAATACAAAGACCGGACGGTGAAGGCGACAACTGTCAATCATTTTTACGAAAAACTGCTACAGCTGAAAGGGTCGTACCACACCGAAGAAGCGAAGCGGATTGGAGAAGAGCGCCACCGCGTGATGATCCAATTTTTGACCGGTCTGTTGGAAGACTTGGAAGTCGAAGAGCCGCGTTTCCATGAGCTGATCCAGACCTTTGACTAACCACTATAGGAAGAGAGGAGAAAAAAGATGAAAATTGTCCACACAGCAGACTGGCATTTAGGAAAAATCGTCAACGAATTTTCGATGCTGGAAGACCAAGAGTATTTTTTGGATCAGTTGATCGAAAAATTGAAAACAATGGACGCAGACGTGCTGATCATGGCCGGCGATTTGTATGACCGGGCTTTTCCACCGAAAGAAGCCGTCGCGCTGGCCAACAAAACCTTCACCCGCATCATCAAAGAAGTCGGCATTCCGGTGCTGGCGATCGCCGGAAACCACGACAGCAACGAACGGGTGGAGTACGGTTCGCAGCTATTGGAAGCGAGCGACTTGTTTATCGAAGGCACCGTCAAGTCCCTTACCCGGAAAGTGACCATTCAAGGCGTTCACTTTTGGTTGATGCCGTTTTCCGATCCGGTGTATATCCGAAAATTGCTCAACGATGACACCATCCACGATTTGGAAGACGCCACCCGGGTCCAGATCGAACGCATCAAAGAGGAGATGAACCCGGAAGAGGTGAACGTCCTAATTGCCCACGGCTATGTGGTCAACGGTGGATTGGAGAGCGTGGAGACGTCTGATTCAGAGCGGCCGTTGAGCATCGGAACCGCTGAATATGTGCCGGTGGAATTATTTGAAGACTTTGATTATGTGGCACTGGGGCATTTACATAAAGCCCAAAAGGTCAAATGGGAAAAAGTCCGCTACAGCGGCAGTCCATTGAAGTATTCCAAATCGGAAACCCGTCACAAAAAGCAGCTCCTGCACGTCACGCTGGACAAAAGCGGGGTAGAGGTGGAACCGTTTGAGTTGGAACGGAAGCGCGACATGCGTGTCGTCAAAGGCTTCTTTTCAGATTTGATGGAACAGGCTTCCGAGGACTACATCTTTTTTGAACTGCTGGATGAAGAGTACCAGATGGATGCGATGAACCAACTTAAGAAACGGTACCCGTATGCGATGGGGTTGGAATATGTGGCGCGTCAGAACCGGCAGAGTGATGCGCCTGTGTTGACGCAGGCGGCGATTGAAGAGCGAAACCTTCCCGATTTGTTTGCGGATTTCTACGCCCGCTACACCGACCGGGAACTGGATGAAGCCAGAAAACAAGTGGTGGCATCCTTGATGGACGAATTGGAAAGGAGCGAACGCACATGAGACCGTTGAGATTGGTGATGAACGCCTTCGGTCCTTACAGAGGCAAAGTGGAATTGGACTTCACCCGGTTCAACCAGCACAATTTATTTTTGATCGGCGGTCCGACCGGGGCGGGAAAAACGACGATTTTTGATGCGATTGCCTACGCCTTGTACGACAATGCCAGCGGGGACAGCCGTCAAAAAGATTCGTTCAAATCCCAGTTCGCCACAAACGAAGACCTCTGTTACGTGGAATTGGAGTTTGAACTGAACGGTCGGACGTACCTCGTCCGCCGCCAGCCGGCCCAGACCGGACCCGGGAAACGAACCAAAACGAAAGAGCATCCCGCCACCGTCGAGTTTCACTACGACGGCGGAGTGGAAACAAAAATCAACGAAGCCAATCAAAAAATCCAGGAACTGCTGTCGCTGACCTACAAACAGTTCCGTCAAATCGTGATGCTGCCGCAAGGGGAGTTCAAGCGCATGCTGGATTCCAACAGTCGGGAAAAAGAAGAGATTTTCCGAAACATTTTCCAAACGGATATTTTTGAAGAATTCCAATTGAAATTGAAAGAAAAAACCAAAGCGTTGTCCGGACAGCGGGAAAGTTATTTCCAAGCCATCAAACAGGCGATGGAGCTGATCGACTACGAGGAAGCGGGCGAACTGGAAGAAGCTATCGCCCGAGAAGATGCCTCCGCGGTGTTGAAAGAATTAGGTACGCTCATCGACCAGGACAGCAAGCATTATGATTCGATCAAAGAAAAAGAAGATACCCTCCATCAAGTTGTCCGCTGGAACGAGCAGGTGTTGGAATGGCTGACACAGAAACAGCAGCTGATGGAGGAACAGCAGTTGTTGAATGAGATGGAAGCAGACATTTCCGGTAAAAAAGAACAACTCGCGCTGCATGAAAAAGCAGAGAAAATACAGGAGTACAAGCAACGGTTGGATGAAACAGAACGCGAGCTGGCGGAACGCCGGGAAACACTGACCCAACGCCGGCAACAACTGGCTGCAACACAGGAGCAGTTAAAAGAGGCCCGCGAAGCGTGGATCCCATTAAAAACAGCCTTTAACGGGCTGGATGCCATGCGTCAGCAGGTCGATGCACTCAAAGTCGAAGAGCAGCTGTTTGTCCAAAAACGTAACCTACAGACAGAAATTGAAACCGAACAAGAGCGGGTCCAAGAACACACCCGCAAACAGGAACAATCCAGACAAGCGTTGGAAAAGCTGGGAGAGCAAAGCGACGGGCTGAACGCTGAGTTGGAAGCCATCGAAAAAGCACGCGCGGAGTGGGATAAGGCAAAAGAAGCGCTGCACCGGCTGAACGATGCCCACTCCCAACTCAACGTCCGAAAAAAAGACATGGACAAACTGCGGGAAGAAATTGGCCGGAAAAAAGAAGCGGTGGAAGATTTCCAAGAAACAGAATCCGTCTACCGCTTGGCGAAAAACCGCTACGATGAAGCGTACTTTGCGTACAGCCGCAACATTGCCGGCTTGTTGGCGCAGGATTTGGCAGAAAACGCACCGTGCCCGGTTTGTGGATCCTTGGATCACCCCGAAAAAGCCGGGCTTTCGCACGATGCCGTTTCCCAGGCCGAACTGGAAGAATTGAATGAAGCGAAAGACGCCGCTTTTCAACGTTACGAAGCGGCACGCTCCCGCACTGCCCATATCACCCAAACCGTGAAACAACTGGCGGACGAATTGCAGATTACACCGGAGGATGCAGAAAACGAGTGGGAAACATTGTTGCAGCAAGAAGCGGAATTGCTGAAAGAGCAGGCCGCTCAAGAAGAAACATGCCACCGGCTTCAGTTGCAGGTGGAAGCCGAACTGCAGGTGAAAGCCCGTCTGGAAGAAGTCCGGACTGCCCAATTGGAGGCGGAGCGTAGCCAGCAGGAAGCGAAAACGATTCTGACACGTGCAACAGAACAGATAAAAGAGTTGGAGGCAGAAGCTGAAGACATCGCTGCAAGACTGACGCACGAATCGTTGGACGTTGTATCTGACAAACGGATGCAAGTGGAAAAAGATATCAAAGAAACCGAATCGGCGTACAACCAACAGCGCGAAACCATCCAACAGTTGGAAACAACAGAAGCGGGCTTGAACACTGCGGTTGAATCCGACCAAAACGAACAACACCGCCTGGAAGAGAAGCACCGCGCCCAATTCCAAGAATGGCAGGACCGATTGCAGGAAGCCGGGTTGGATGAGACGTTTTCCGCATACCTTTTGGCACCCGAACTGGTTCAGGATTGGAAACAAGCCATCAAAGACCATGAAGACAAACGATTGGTCAACCAACATTCGTTGAAAGAAGTGGAAGAAAAGCTGTCCGCTGCAGACGAAGTGGAGACGGAAGACATCCATCAAACACGTCTGGAAGAGGCGAAGGAACAGCGAAGCCGCTTGGAAGAAGAACGGGAAGCGCTGATCCGCCGTCTGTCCAGCAACACACGCGCAAAAGAAACCATCGAAAAGTACTCCCAGTCAGGAAAAGAACTGGAACAGGAGTACCGGATCTACGGCGAACTGTCCAGCATGGCGAACGGTTCAAAAGAGACCGATTATATTTCGTTTGAGCGCTTTGTATTGGGGATTTACTTCGATGAAATTCTGCTGGCAGCCAATCAACGTTTCGCCCACATGACCAATGGGCGTTACCAGATGCAGCGCAAATTGGAAAAAGGCAAAGGTGCCGGCGCGCAAGGATTGGATGTGGACGTGTTGGACCGGTACACCGGAAAAGAACGCAGCATCAGCACGCTCTCGGGCGGTGAATCCTTCAAAGCTTCGCTGTCTTTGGCATTGGGACTCAGCGACGTCATCCAAAGCCAAAACGGCGGGGTGAGCGTGGATACTTTGTTCATCGATGAAGGGTTCGGGACACTGGATTCCGACTCGCTCGATATGGCCATCGGAACCCTGTTGGATTTGAATGCCAAAGGCCGCCTGGTCGGCATCATATCCCACGTGGACGAATTGAAAACGCGCATCCCGGCGCACATCAAAGTGGAAAAAAATGCCACCGGCAGCCACGCCCAGATTGAAATCGGCTGACCGTTCATCACTTGTCCGTAGAAACCTCTTTTACGGACAAGTGGAAAGAGAATGCAAAAAAAGACAGTCCCTGCGCAGATAATAGCGCAAGGGGCTGTCTTTTTAGTTCTTCAAAGCGGCGATCAGTTCTGCATCCGTCAAATAGCAGCCGTCCAGACCGAGCACGCGTGCAATCTGCGTGGGCGAGGGCTGCTCCAAGAAGGCGCTCTCCAAGATGTCCTTTTGCGAAAACACCTCGCGTGTCGGACCGTCGAGCAGCACATTCCCTTGATTGAACACAATCGTGCGGTCGAACACATCCGCTGCAAAATCCATGTCATGGAGGATGCACAAAATCAACTTTCCCCGGGCATGTTCTTCCCGGATGATTTGTTTCAACAAATCTTTTCCTTCAAAATCCTGCCCCATCGTCGGCTCGTCAAATATCAACACGTCCGGGTCCATCGCCAAAATGGACGCCACCGCAATCAATTTCCGTTCCGACAGGCTTAAATCATACGGGTTGGCATCGGCTTCATCTTCCAATCCCAGCCGTTCCAATGCCGCCATCGCCTGGTCCCGGGCGTCGTCACGAGAGGCACCGATGTTAGATGGTCCGAACATGACTTCATCCAACACGCGGTTTTTGAAAATTTGATCATTGGGGTTTTGGAAAATCAACCCGATGTGCCGGGACAACTGGGCGACAGTTTGATCTTTGATGTCTTCTCCGTTAAAGTACACGCTGCCTTTGGACGGCCGCAGCAAACCTTTCAACACTTTCACAAAAGTGGTCTTGCCGGCGCCGTTTTGTCCGACAATCGCGGTCGGTGGGCCTTCCAGAATCAAATCAATACCGTTCAGGACCTTTTTTTCAGCGGTGTAGGAGAAATGCAGCCCGCGGGTTTCCAGTTTGGCCATCAAATCTCTCCTCTCTGTCGTTGAATGCCGGCGAGGGTGACGGGGTAAAGGCCGGTCAATGGATCTCTTATGTCGAGAGCTTGGGCGATGCGGGTGGCGGCCGGAGCGAGAATTCCGTGCGTTTCCAAATCGTCCCTGGAAAAAATGTGTTCCGGCGTGTTGATGTCCACCAGTTTGCCGTCATCCAATAAAAGGACCCGGTCGGAATACTGGGCGACTTTTTCAATTTTATGTTCCGCCATCACGATGGTGATGCCTTCCTTGGCCAAATTTTCCACCACCCGGAACACATCCTCGGAGCCTTGAGGATCCAGCTGGGACGTCGGCTCATCGAGGATCAGCACATTTGGTTTCATCGCGATGACGCTGGCAATGGCGACTCGCTGCATCTGCCCGCCTGAAAGGCTGAACGGGTTTTTGTTTTTGATTTCTTCAATATCCAGTAAAAATAGACTTTCTTCAATCCGTTGCACCATTTCTGTCCGGTCGATGCCTTTGTTTTCCAAACCAAACGCAATCTCTTCGAACACTGTGAACTTCGACCCCGTCATTTGGGAGAAAGGATTTTCGAATACAAGACCAACATCTGACGTGATCTCTTCAATTTCACTGGCCCGGATTTCCAGGCCGTTGACAACGACTTTTCCCCCATACCCTCCGCCAAAAAAGTGGGGGGCCAACCCGGCCAAGGCATAACAAAGAGTCGATTTTCCAGATTTGTTCCGTCCGACAATCCCGATGAATTCGCCTTGTTCGATTTCGAAAGACACGTTGTCCAATGCCAGACGCTCGGTATCTGGGTACCGGTATTTCAGTTCTTGTACTTGGATGATACTCATGTCCACACCCTCCAAACGATGGCCCCAATCAACACTGCCAGCAGCACCCCGCGGATGACATGCCGGTAAGGGTAGTCTTCTGTGACGTTCAAAAAGGTCCGTTTGCCTTTGGAACTGAAACCGCGGACTTCCAGTGCGATGGCGCGTTCCCGTGTTTCGTTCAGCGAGTTCAAGACCACCGGGACGATAAGCGGGAAGAACGCTTTGGTGCGCACCCATAAGTTTCCGTCCGTTTCCATTCCCCGGGAGCGCTGGGCATCCGTGATTTTCCCCATCGTCGCCGACATCTGCGGAATCAACTGGAGAACCGAAAGCAGGATGTACCCGAACCGCGGGGAGAAGCCACGTTTGATGAGGGATTCCACCAAGTCATCCGGCTTGGTCGTCAAAATCAATACCCCGAACGACCCGATCATGTTCAAAATGCGCAGCGTGAACAGGGCAGCCGCCCGCATCCCTTCCTCGTAAAAGGTCAAAAAGCCGAGTTCAAACAGCACGGTTTCGTTTTCGGGGTTGAAAAAACCCTGCACAACGATGATGGAAACAATGAGCAGCAGGCTGAGTCCCAGAACGGGAATGATTTTCCGGAAGACTTTTCCAATCACAAGCAGCAGAAACGTCACAGCGGTCATCGCGGCAATCGCCCACAGCTCCCTCAAGATGTAGGTGACGGCGATGCTGACAATCACATAAAGGATTTTCGTCAATGGGTCCATGGAATGAACCGGTGAGCGTTGTTTCACATACAATGTCATCGCACCCATAAGAAACACCTCTTAAAGTTCTTCGATTTCATGGCCTCCGCGGAAAATGTTTTTAAAGTTGTTCGGCAGTGCTTTAAAGATGAAATAACTGATGAGAACCGTTGCGATTTTGTCAGGTACGTCCACGATGATACTGTTTCCGAACGAAGCCAGCCAAAGCGGGACGTTATTGTTGATGAGGTAAGCGAAAAAGGCATCTCCCCACACATTCCCCGTCTGTCCACCCCAAAACAGGATGTTCAAGGGCGTGGAGACGACGGCGGCGACCAATCCGACCACCAGCCCGGTGATGGCGGCTGTTTTGATGCTGGATACCCATCCTTTGTAAGCCATGATTCCGGTCACCAGCCCGATGGCGCCGCTTGTAACGGCATAGACGGTGGAGATGGGATCGGCGGTGAGGCCGAAAATCACGTTGTTGATGATGCCGGCCAAGGCTCCGATCACCGGACCGGCCAGGATACTGGCAAGCACCGTGCCGATGGAGTCCAGCCACAGAGGCAGCCGTAATAATCCAGCAAATAATTTCCCTAGATAGTTGATCCCGATAGCGGCAGGAATTAATGCAATGGCGGCGGTGGACAAATTCAACGACCACATGCTGCGGCGGTTTCCTTTGTTGTTCATCGTTGTTCCTCCTTTATCTGGTGGCATCTTTGTAAATGGCTTCAAGGGCCAGCTGAATCTGCAGCGTTTCTCCTTTGTCGGCGGCTTCTTCGCCAGAAACGAGGTCTTGAATGCCGCTTTCCAAACTTCCTTGATACGGCACCACCACATTGAGAACCGATGCGGTCTTCAACCCTCTCAAGCGGCCGATGACAAAGAGGGCGGCCGTCTCCATATCCGAACCGATGATGCCCATTTCGCTCCAATATGTGTCCACGGTTTCTTCTTTATCGGTGTAAAAACTGTCGTGGCTCCGGACAAGCCCCTTGCGGTAAGGGACATCAAAATCCCGAGCCGCTTCCTCCAACAAGGAGAGCAAATCGGAATCGGGGACCGCCGGATATGAAGCGTCGATGTACGCATGAGAGGTCCCTTCATCCCGAACCGCCCCGGTGGCAAAAATCAAATCTCCCTGCCGGCTGCCGGGCTGCAGGGCACCGCTGCTTCCGATGCGGATTAAGGTAGTCACGCCGATGGCAGCTAATTCTTCCACTGCAATTCCGGCTGAAGGCCCACCGATGCCGGTGGACAGACCGAGTACAGGGACGCCTTTGTACGTGCCCATAAGGCTGCGGTACTCCCGGTTGTATGCAAGTTCTTGAGGGTCCGACAAAAACGGTTTAACTTTGTCCAATCGTTTTGGATCGCCGGGAAGCAGGGCGTAGCGAACGTCTAAAGTAGCGGGAAGTTGAATGTGTGGTTGAAGAGAGTCAGCCATAAAACGCCTCCTTTTTGACACTGCTTTCTTTTAAGTCTAGTATAGACTATTTTCGGAAATCTTTCTTGTTTAACGAAAAAGACCGCGTATTTGAATTTGATTTCTTCTTGACAAGGGGTTTTTTCTCCGCTAGAATAGGTAGCAATTGAATGAATCGAGTCGATACGGTGTAGAGGCCGCGACCAACAAGAGTAGCGAAAGCGAAAGGGTTGGCCGCCGAAATGCAGAAATGTGTTGGGGGCATGCTGAATAAGTATGTCACTGTCTGGGAGGATTGCCCAAATCCTTCCAAGGTGTGCTTGCCGTGTTGCGGGCAAAAGGGATACTGTGCAGACAGACTATGAGCTCCTTTTGCTCATAGTCTTTTTGTTTGCTCAAAAAGACTATACTCTCTGTTCAAAAAAATTTTTGGAGGAGTTTTTTTGTGATGGAAAATGTATTGAGCAAATTCCCAAGAAAGTTTTCAATGCCGCATACGTATGTATTGCTTTTCGGCATCATGGCATTGATGGCCCTGTTGACATGGGTTGTACCTGCAGGAGAGTTTGAACGGGTGATGATTGACGGGCGGACAGTCGTTGTTCCGGGTTCCTACCAAATCATTGAATCCAATCCCCAGGGGTGGTTTGATTTATTGAAAGCTTTGCCGAACGGCTTTGCGGAAGTGCAAAATATTGCGTTCTTCTTGTTCTTGACAGGCGGTTCGTTCGCGCTCATCAATGAAACAGGCATGATTGAAGGGGTTATTGGAAAAATCGTTCGCCTGTTGCAGGGGAAAGAAGCGATTGTCATCCCGGTTGTCATGTTGATGTTGGCAATCGGAGGAGCCACCATTGGACTGGCAGAAGAAACCATCGTGTTTGTAGCCCTTGGAGTGGCACTGGCCCGGGCGTTGGGATACGACGCAATGGTTGGAACGGCGATGATTGCGTTGGGTGCAGCCATTGGTTTCTATGCAGGATTCATGAATCCGTTCAGCGTAGGGGTCGCGCAGGAGATTGCGGAACTGCCGCTGTTTTCCGGTGTCGGATTGCGCTTGGTCTTGTTCTTTTCTCTATGGATTGTCACTTCTTGGTACATCATCCGCTATGCAAAAAAAGTGAAACGAAACCCGGAAAACAGTCTTGTGTATGAATTGGAAAAAGAAGAACGAGCAAACGGTGCCCACGAAGATATCACGGAAAAAACAGCGGACTTCACCAAGCGTCACGCACTCATCTCCGCTGTCTTTGTCGGAGGATTCATTTTAATCGCCTTTGGTGTGTTCCAATATGGTTGGTTCATCACTGAAATCGGCGCGGTCTTCTTCGCGATGGGGCTGTTGAGTGCTTTGATCAGCGGAATGAACCCTAACCAAATTGCTGAGTCCTTTGTCAAAGGTGCGCAAGAAATGGTCTTTGCCGCGTTGATTGTCGGGCTGGCACGCGGTATTCTCGTGGTCATGGAAAACGGCTTGATTTTGGACACACTTGTGTACGCTTTGACGAACCTTATCGGGCAACTGCCTGATGCATTGGCTGTCATTGGGATGTACCTCACGCAGATTGTCATCAACTTCTTCATTCCCTCTGGAAGCGGACAGGCGGCTGCCACGATGCCGGTTATGATTCCATTGGCAGACTCCTTGGGCATCACCCGTCAAACCGCTGTACTGGCTTACCAGATGGGGGACGGGTTCTTGGATTCTATCATTCCGACATCCGGTGTGTTGATGGCGCAGTTGTCCCTGGCAAAAATTTCGTACGGAAAATGGGCGAAATTCTTGATGCCGTTGATAATCATCTGGCTGTTGATAGGAATGGCCTTCTTGTTGTTCGCGAATTGGATGAATTACGGACCGTTTTAATAAACAGAAAAATTGTTTCTAAGGAGAAAAGCACATGACAAAAGAAAACATTCATGCTGTTGTCAGCGGCTTGCGTGAAGAGCTGCAGACGCTCAGCGATTTTATCTACGACAATCCGGAATTGGGATTTGAAGAAAAAGTTTCTTCAAAGGCACATGTCGATTTGCTGGAAAAACATGGCTTTGAAGTGGAATACCCGTACTTGGGATTCGAAACAGCTTTTCGAGCAACTTACCGCGGGAAAAAAGACGGTCCAACAGTCGCGTTCCTGTCTGAATACGACGCGCTTCCAGGCGTCGGCCACGGATGCGGCCACAACATGTTGGGAACCACCGATACAGGTGCCGGCATCGCGTTGTCCAAATTGGTCGATGAAATCGGCGGAACGGTTGTGGTTTTGGGAACTCCAGCGGAAGAAACGAGCGGAGTGAAAGTCAACATGGCGGACGGCGGCACATTTGACGACATCGATGTGGCGTTGTGCACGCATCCTTCCGACGGCAACTATAAGAGCGGCACATCCATGGCGATGGAAGCTTTGGAGTTCTCGTTCTACGGAAAAACGGCTCACGCGGCCGCTGCTCCGTTCGAAGGCGTCAATGCTTTGGATGCGGTCATCAACATGTTCAACAACATCAATTCCTTGCGTCAGCAAATTCGTCCGGATGCACGCGTTCACGGCGTCATCAAAAACGGCGGCGAGGCAGCCAACGTGATTCCGGATTACACATACGCCCAGTTCTATGTCCGGGCGATGGACCTGCCGTATTTGAAAGAATTGAAAGAAAAAGTCATCCGTTGTGCGGAAGCCGGTGCGCTTGCTGCCGGATGCCGGGTGGAATATGGCAACTTTGAAAACAGCTACCACAACATGATCACCAATGACACCTTGTCCGAAGTCTACAACCGCAATGCAGCGGCCATCGGCATCGACATGTCAAATGATGACCGTGAGACGATGGGTTCCATCGACATGGGGAACGTCAGCCAAGTGGTGCCGGCCATCAATCCGTACTTCGAAATCACCAACGGCAAAAAAATGTCGCTGCACACCGTTGAATTCCGTGAGTGCACCAAGACAGAATTTGGATACCAAGCCATGATGAACACGATCGAAGTGCTTGTCCGCACGGCATATGACGTCATCGATGACGAAGCATTGCTGCAAAAAATCAAAGCAGAGTTTGCGCAAATTCCTGTAGTTACCAATTAACCAAAAAATCTGATGGGAAAAGCCGTCCTCTTAAGGGCGGTTTTTTTGTGGAAAAGGAGCGCACTCTCACAAAGAAATAGCGAAAAGGACCTTCTATGTTAAAGAGAAGACGCTTTTTACATAAGCAGCGCATTTTAAGGCTGTGCCGGTCAACAATCTTTTTTTCGTTTGAACGGTTCGTATGTGCTAGGATAAATGAGGAAAGTGTTACTGTAGAAACTAGCAAAGAACTGTCAAAGGGGATGATAAAAATGGGAGAGTCCGACAAAAATTCCAAAAGCAGCAATGAGCTGGCACAAGACCGCAACAAGTTGGCGAAGCTTCGCAATGAATTGGCGGAAAGCAGGACACTGCAGGCGGCAGAGCGGATGTACGCTGCCTGGATTCGCACGGGATTCACCATTGCAGGTGCAGGATGGACACTCGGAACCGCGTTGCGGGATTCGGAAAGTCAAAATGTCACCTTACTGCTTGGTGGAGCCTTGATTATCCTGGGATTGATGTGTTTCGTGTACGCATGGTTCGGCTTCAAAGCCGTGTTTGATTATTTGAGAGAGAGTTCCGTTCTGCAAGGAGAGAAAGAGTATCCGTTCACGATGAATCTAACTACGGTGACAATACTTTCGGTTACGCTGTTTATCATTTTTGTGGTTGCGTTCGGGCTGCTGATTTTTTAGAAAACCAACCTTCGGAAAGCATTTCACTTTGGTTAAAGGAGAGAATCATTTAAAGTAGATATAGAAAAACACGTTACTTTTATCTCTTTCAACTGTTGTAAATAAGAACTGATCAGGAAGGAGTATTTCTATGCCTAAATTAGCCAAAGTCGCCAAACAGACCAAACGCTTCGGCCCGCAAGTTGTTAAGATGGCAAAAGATTACGGACCAAAAGTTTCGGATGCAGCGAGGGATTATGCTTCGAAAGCCGGTTCCACCACTAAGGAAATGGCTTCAAAGGCCTCTCATTATGCTGCCGATTACGGGAAGAAAGCAAAAAATGTGTTGCCTGATAAGAAGAAACGCACGAAAGAGGTTGTGGCTGTCCCAGTGGAAGAACCGACTTCTCATACGCGGGGACTGAGTTTGACCAAATCGGTGTTGATCATCGGGGCTTCCGCTATCGCTGCATTGTTGTTTGCTCCTAAATCTGGGAAAGAACTTCGCTCCGACATGAAGACTCGTTCAATGGATATGAAAGACAAAGGAATGGAGCAGGCCAAGGGCAAAGTGCATGATGTCAAAGGAACGGTTACACACAAAATGCAGGATGTAAAAGGAACCGTTACAGATAAAATGCACAGACAGAAAAACGAACCTCCAAGTTCACCTTCTGTAGGTATGGAAGGGGACACAGTGACATCTACTGCTCCGCCGATGGATGCCGTGGATGTGCCGCCGTCTCCGGTGGATGAAGAGATGGAACCTTCCACACTCACACCGGAAACAGATCTTCCGCCTTCTGACAATCTCTCCAAAGAGCTGTTGGATGCGATGAATGAGCCAAGTGCCAATCCACCCGAACAAAAATAAACTGAAAACAATAAACCGGGCTGCTGGTAAGGCAGCCCGGTTTATTGTTGTTAGTTGGAGCTGGGTTAGGTAGTGACTCCGTTGTATTCATATACGTGATTTCCCACAGGTGTCCGTCCAAATCTTCCAATCTGTAGTACTGCATCATGCCTTCTTCTTCCGGCAGTAAAGGAGAGGTACGATCTTTGCCGCCTGCTTCCAATCCGGCCTCCATCATATCTTCCATGGTTTCCGGATTATCCACGGCAATGGACAGGATGACTTCATTGTCTTTTGCAGTATCGGTGATGCCGGCTTTGGTGAACCCGGCAAAAAAGTCTTCCACCAACAGCATGGCATATATGTGATCGGCTAAAACCAAACAACATCCTTTGTCATCGCAGTAATCTTGATTGAATTCAAATCCCATCTTGCGGAAGAACACGTTGCTTTTCTCCAAATCTTTCACCGGCAGATTGTTGAACTACCACTAGGCTAAAGCCATAGTGGATTCCTAAGAACACCAGCCTATCGGCTAGTTATTGATTAGGCTATCCCCGTAGTTCCTACGGTTAGAAGCCTTATGGCTTCATTTTTAAGATTCAAACTTGCGTTAATATCTCGGTCATGATGGGTATGACAATTAGGACACTCCCACTCACGCAATCCGAGATTTTTAACGTCTTTACTTTGATAGCCACAATTTGAACATAATTGACTCGATGGAAAATTTTTTGCTACTGTGAAAACTTGCTTTCCATACCATTTTGCTTTGTATTCCAACATTGTT
>NZ_AUCD01000008.1 GCF_000429585.1 Atopococcus tabaci DSM 17538 | reverse complement strand
GTGGACGTCTATTTCAGCCATCCCTACTGCTCCTGGGAACGCGGGACCAGCGAGAACCAGCACCGGCTCATCCGCCGCTTCCTCCCGAAGGGAAAAGCTATCAGCGCGGTGAACGAAGCCCACTGCCTCCGGATCCAGCAGTGGATGAATGACTATCCGCGGAAAATCCTAGCCTACCAGACGCCACACGATTGCTTCGTGAAGGCCATCCGGCAGGAACAGGCGGCAGCCTAAACCAAGAGCCAAAACAGACAGCAATATACCGATTAGGTATGGCCACGTTTTCCCTCGATGGGGGTGGCTAACTTAAACTTGAAATTTACGTTATGAAACAGACATTCAGTTTCAAAAAAAAAAATGAAAGGAATTTCTTATAAAACTTATTTTATAAAAGAAGAGGAAGAAGCGGCGTTTACACTTCCTGTTCCAACTTCACATTTCATTGAGAATGAGTTCTATAAAATTTTTCATGATGAAAAAGGGGTGCATATCCTAGATAAAAGAACGCAAGCCATTCACGAGCAAGCCATACTCATTGAAGATGCCGGAGATGAGGGTGACAGTTTCGATTATTCATATCCGGATTACGATTGGCAGATAACAGATCAATTAGAACATGCGAACATTGATTACACTGCTTCACCATACGAGCAGTCGATGAAAATCAGTGGGTGTATGGAGGTGCCGAGAAATTTACAAGAAAGAAAAGAGAAAAAGCAAACGGGAATCCTGAACTATGAAATAAACTTAAGGCTCGAAACTCAATCTCCGGTTATCAAAATTTCTGGCACATTCAACAATGATTCAGAGCAACATAGAGTGCGCCTGATTTTTACAGGACAACAAGCAAATACTCATTCATTTGCAGGTACACAGTACAGCATCATCAAACGTAAAACATTCAGCGAAGAAGAGACCTACTGGAAAGAAAAAGAATATTTTGAAGAACCAAGTCCAATCTATCCACTCTTGAATCATGTATCAGCAGTTCATGACAAGCAAGTGATGACGGTTTATACGAGAAGCAGTAAAGAATATGAATTTGTCGGAGAAGGATACAAAAATATTGGCGTAACAATTTTTAGAGCATATGGTGCACTGGGTTACCCAGATTTGAACCGACGACCGGGACGACCTAGTGGTTTGGATTATAGAGTCTTTGAGACTCCGACTTGCCAGATGCTGGGTGACAATCATTTCGAACTGGGACTAAGCTACCAAACAGAGTTTGAAGAAAACACTGTATTCAATCAGTATGTTGAATATGCGACAGATTCATCTGTGTATCAAAAACAGTCGTTTGACAAGTCCATTAATCCAATTGATTACTTCCCGACAAACCCATTAAAAAATCAACTGCCAACGGAATGTGAATTTCTAGAGATTGAAAATGGGGAAGGGGTTTTTGGGAGTCTCGTAAAATCCGATCAATCCAATGCTTATCTGTTGAGAGTGTTTAACAGTAAGGCGGAAGAAGTGGATGCCGGACAATTAAAAGGAGCCATTTCAAAAAATACGAGTGTCGTTACTAATCTTGAAGAGACAGAAGAAAAAGCAATGAACGAAAAAACAACCCGTCTTCAATCGGGTGAATTAAGAATAATAAAAATTAATAGAGGAGAGAATTAATATGAAAAAAGTAATCGGAGTTTGTGCATGTCCTGCAGGAATTGCTCACACATATATGGCAGCTGAAAACTTAGAAACTGTTGCAAAACAAAAGGGGTACGAAGCAAAGATTGAGACGAACGGATCATCAGGAGTAGAGAATCCCTTAACTATAGAAGATATCTCTCAAGCAGAATTTGTAATTATAGCTGCTGATACAAGAGTAGAAATGGAGCGGTTCAGAGGAAAAAAATTAATCGAAGTCTCAGTAACCGATGCTATCCGTAATGCTGAAAAGATTTTTAATGAAGTAGAACAAGGGCGAGTAAGTGAATATTAGGAGGGATTAAAATGAACAGAAAGAAAATATATCAACATTTAATGACAGGTGTATCTTATTTTCTTCCGTTTGTTATTGGCGGAGGAATCATTACAGCTTTGGCTTATTTAATTGATGTAGGGAATGCCACATCACAAACATTTGGTTCTTCGACTCCTTTGACTGCTTGGTTTCTGCAAGTCGGTGGTCTGGCAATGGGGATGATGTTCCCTATCTTGGCAGGTTACATTGCTTTTTCCATCGGTGATAAGCCAGCTATTCTACCCGGAATCATCGCCGGTATGTTGGCCCGTGACGGAGAATCGGGGTTCCTTGGAGCCATTGCAGCTGGTTTTATAAGTGGGTACGTCATTCTGTTATTAAAAAGACTGACTCAAAAACTCCCTCGGTCGATGGAAGGGATAAAATCTCTTTTAGTTTATCCTATTGGAGGGTTGTTATTAACGTCCTTAGCAATGGTATTGGTCAATATGGTAGTATCTCCGATCAACGTCGGATTGACAAACTTACTTGTCAGTCTCAGTGACACAAGTGCAATCCTGATTGGAGCAATTATCGGTGTGATGTTGGCGCTAGATTTAGGAGGACCAATCAACAAAACAGCGTATCTTTTTGCGGTCGCCACATTGACCGATGCTGCTGGAAACCCAGTCCCTAGTGTGATTATGGCTGCTTGTGGCAGCAGTGCAATGGTGATCAGTACTTCCTGTGCAGTAGCGGCAACCATTTTCCCAAGAAAATTCAGCCCGGCTTTACGTGCGGCGAAAACAGGGGCGTACATTATGGGATTGGCATTTTTTGTGGAAGGCGCTATCCCTTATGTCATTGCAAAACCAAAGAAAATACTGCCAGCTCTTTGTATAGGTGCAGGAGTGACAGGAGCATTGACATCTGCGATGGGGATAACATTGTCTGCTCCGATCGGCGGACTGGAGACACTTCCATTGGTAAGTAATATCCCTTTGTATTTGCTGTCCTTTATTGTAGGAACAGCGGTCTCAGTGTCAATTATTTACTTCACTACACGCACGGACGAAGATTATGAACTAGTCCCAAACGAGGTATGACTATGGGAATCATTACAGGAGAACTCATTCGATTAGATGCGACTCTGAACGATAAAGAATCGGTCATTGAGTATTTGGTAACTACGATGAAGAATCAAAACCGAATTACTGACAGAGAAAAGTTATTAGAAGATATCTATATTCGTGAAGAAGAAGCATCCACTTCCATGGGGCTGGGCATTGCCTTGCCCCATGCTAAGTCTGAAGCAGTCACACAAACTTCCGTAGTGTTTTTACGGCTCGATCACACAATTAGCTGGAATACGGACAATGACATCCAACTGATTTTTGGCATCTTTGTCCCCATTGAAAATACAGATAATGAACACTTAAAAATACTAGCACATCTTGCAAGGAAATTGATGAGTCAAGACTTTCGAGAACAACTATTGGCTGCTCAAACGGTAGAGGAATGTCAGGATCTGCTGCAATCTCTCAATAAAGAAAAGAAGGATGAAGAAGTAATAAACAATGAGAGGGAGAGGTAAATGTATAGATTGCGTCCTGGGCTGAAACTAAAAAAGCCTGTGGAAGTCACTATAGGGATCGAAAACATTACGAATAAAATAATAAGTGAAATGAACAAGACTGGTTCTCAACAGATAGCGATTGAGAGTCATCCTGGAATTGAAATCAGTAAGCTGGAAAAAGCAGTGAAGCAACATCTTCCGGAAGCATTAGTTTTTGACACCGAAGATCTTTTTCTTTCTTCCCGAGACATTTTCAAAGTAATCCAGGAAGATTTGACTGAAGATAAAGTCTTTGGAAGATTTTCTCATAGAAATTTCTTTGAGTTTATTTCACCTATTGCTTTAAAGAGGCTTTACGAGAAAGTTCAACATCACAGCGGGCCAGTTGTTGCTCTGGGAGTTTGTGCATCAGACGTTATTACTCCGGATACATTGATTTATTTGGATATTCCGAGGTGGGAAATACAAAAGCGTTATAAAAAAGGGTTAATCAATTGGAAAGGATATAAAGAAACTGATTTTAGTGAAAAACTAAAAAGAGCTTACTATTTTGAGTGGCCAGCCGCTTTAGAATTGAAAGAAAACATATTGCCAAAGTGTGATTTTTATATAGATATGACAGACGAAAATGAAGCAAAGATGATACACGGTTCTGATATGCGGGAACACATATTTGAATTTACTCAACAGCCTTTTCGATTGGTTCCATTTTTTGAACCGGGAGTTTGGGGCGGAAAGTGGATGCAGGAAAAATTTGATGTAGGGCGCGATGAAGTGAATTTAGCTTGGTGTTTCGATGGTGTGCCAGAAGAAAACAGCATCATTTTATTTAATGACGGCATCGAAATCGAAATGCCAGCGCAGAATATCGTAAGTTTATATCCTAAGGAATTACTAGGGAGAAAAGTTTTTGGAAGATATGGAAAAGATTTTCCTATCCGTTTTGATTATTTAGATACAATGGACGGCCAAAACCTTAGCTTGCAAGTCCATCCCACACTGGACTACGCGTATAGAAATTTCGGTGCAAAATATACACAAGATGAAAGTTACTATATTCTCGACTGTAAAAAAGACGCTAAAGTGTATTTAGGGGTAAAAAACGAGATTGAGGCTTCACAACTAGTAAGCGATCTTGAAAAAGCTCAAGAAACTGGAGAGTTTAATGACGAGAAATACATTAACCAAATATCGGTTAAGAAGCATGATCATTTGCTGATTCCAGGAGGAACTATTCATTCTAGTGGTAGAGATTGTGTCGTATTAGAAATCAGTTCAACTCCAAATCGATTTACATTTAAGCTGTGGGATTGGGGAAGACTGGATTTGGATGGGAAGCCGAGACCAATATCTATACATCATGGGAAGCATGTGATTAATACTGACTTCGATGAAACCTTTGTTCAAGAAGAGCTCTATAACAAGGTTGATGTGATGCATGAACAAGAAGGGTTCAGAGAAGAACGTACTGGATTACACGAGTTGGAGAGTATTGAAACACGTAGATTAATTTTTTCACGACAAATATCTCAAAAGACTGAAAAGAGTGTAAATATGCTTAATTTAGTTGAGGGAGACCACATAAAAGTCCTTTCACCGACTGATCAATTCGAACCATTTGATGTGTATTACGGCGAAACCTTCATTATTCCAGAGAAAGTCGTAGAATATGATTTGGTGCCGGTCGGAGAGGGTAAAGAAGTCATGGTTCTAAAAGCTTATATTCGATAAAGACTCTCTTTAAGAGTTTTAGCTGTCAGATAATGGATATTTTTACTATTAAACTGTAATATGTCCAAATTCATCATAATAAAAACTGCTTCTCTTTAACGGAGGAGCAGTTTTATCATGTTCAGAGCTTTGAGCTCGCAGACTCACTCAGATAACCAAAGTTGAAAAATATATGAAGAATGGGTTCAAAACCTGGTTTCCACTGTTCCTTTCCTTCAAGCCAAATGAGAGGTCGAGTTTGAAATAGACAGGCGCTAAATTAAACTCAAGGGTTAAAAGAGAGCTCCAGTTTGAAATAGAGGGGTCCTATCTTAAACTCGAGTGATAAAAGAGAGTACGAGTTTGAAATACACCGGCTCTATCTTAAACTGGTAAGTCGAAAAAGAGCATGAGTTTGAAATACGACCGCATTCAGCAAAAAGTTTGGTGGCTTTAGTGATATGGCTGAGGCCCTTTTTTTGTTATGATGGGAAAAGAATGGTTTCGCTGGAAGGAGGGACACCAAAATGGAGCGGTACATCTCGGATACACTCGGCTTATGCATGGGTATCGGGAAATTATTATTGGAAAACGGCGCAGAGACGTACAGGGTGGAAGATACGGTGTACCGTGTCGCCCAGAGCTACGGCTACTTGAACATTCATGTATACTGCGTTCCGAACACCATCATCTTGAACGTGGAAACAAAAGACGGCGACGTGTATAACCGGCTCATGCGTGTCCCGACGCGTGATACCAATTTGGGGAAAGTGAAAGAAGCCAACGAAATGTCGCGCCAAATCACGGCAGGAAAATTGACGGTGACGGAAGCCCGCGCCCAGTTGAAAATCATCACCAACCAAAGGCGGATTTATGAGTCATATGAGCGGTATATCGCTGCTGCGGTTCTCAGCGGATTTTTCGCGCTGATGTTTTTAGGAAGCTGGCTGGATTTGGCAGGATCAGCCGTCGCAGGCGGCATTGGCTACATCTTTTTCAAACAAATCAACCGGCTCACAAACCTCCAGTTTTTCTCGGAAATCACCTCTGCCTTTGTCATCGGGTTGCTGGCGGTCTTTATGGGAACAATTGGAGTGGGCGAAAATATGGATACGATGATTCTTGCCAGTGTCATGACGCTCGTCCCGGGGAGAGCCATCACAAACGGCATCCGGGATTTGATGGCGGGAGATTATGTGTCGGGTCTCAGCATTTTGGCGGACGCCTTTTTGACCGCTGCAGCGATCGGCATCGGTGTGGCAGGCGTGCTATCCATTGTATAGGAGGGAAGCGGCGTGGAGTGGAGTGACTATTTGGTACAATTTCTATCAGGCTTTGTGGTATCTATCGGCTTCGGCATCATTTATGACATCCCGAAAAACAACTTGTTCCATTCGGGGCTGACGGGAGCCGTCGGGTGGATGATTTCATTCGTCATGATTCATTTGTGGGATATCCATTTGTTCATCAGTACGACAGCCGCTTCTTTCTTTGTGGCACTGATCGGGCAGGCCTTTTCCCGGACGCTCAAAACACCCGTCACGTTGTTCATCATGCCGGGCCTCATCCCGCTGGTTCCTGGAGGGGTGGCATTCAACATGATGCGCTCGTTCATCGGGGGCGACAATGCGGGCGGCTCCCAGTACGCAATTGACACGTTTTTGGTGGCCGGCGCCTTGGCTCTCGGACTCGCATTAAACAGTGCCGCGTTCCAGTTGTTCACGACGCGCAACCTTTTCCGGAGAGGCCGGCGGTATATTCCTTAATGAGAAAAGAAGAAGCCCTGTTTTTCCAGATTGCTGGAGAAACAGGGCTTTTTTATGTGCAATGGAAGTCAGAAGACCGTTTGTTGTTATCATAAGTGCAAACGCTTTACGAAAGTGCAAAATGTATTGCGGCACTTCAAATTCTTTGTGTTACTATTTCATTGTGGAGGTGAGACAGATAGAAATAAACTGTATTGTATGCGATTTAGACGAAACCTTATTAAATGATGAGGAAAAGATTGATGGCAAAACAACTGACCTTTTGATAGAGTTGCAAGAAGCAGGAATACTGTTGATTTTAGCAAGCGGCAGGGGCTACAAGCGGATGATCGCTTACGCTGAACAATTACATATGTTTCAACATAATGGCATATTGATCGATGGCAATGGAACATCGATTTTGAATCTGGCCGACGGTAAAAGAGAAAGACTTTCTTATTTGAGTAAAGAAAACAGCAAGGAAATATTTCATACTCTTAGAGATGAAACTATTGAAATTCAATTTAATTTGGACGATGCAATTTATGTTTACATGTCAGCAGAAATTTATGAGCTTAAAAAGAAAATTCGGACTGAAATGCGTTTACCTCATAATTATCCATGGACGGGAGGATCTTACGGCTGGTTGAGTGATATGAGGGATGGATACCCTTTTTCAACGGTTGTAAACCGTATGGAAGACGTACCTGAAAAAATCAATAAAATCACTCTTAATCAAGACAAAGAATATATTGATTCATTAATGAAAAAATTGAATCAAAACAATCTTCTGTCCAGTTATTCCATGACAAAAACTTCAGAGCGGACAGTGGAGATTGTCAAAAAAGGCGTCAGCAAAGGAAATGCATTAAAGAAAGTTCTTGAAGAGAAGAACTTAAGTGGAGAACAGATCATTGCATTCGGGAATGCAGAAAACGACATTTCCATGTTTGCCTGTACTCCTAACTCATACGCAGTTGCTAATGCGTTGGATAATGTAAAGGAGTATGCAAACTACCTCACTGATTCCAATAACAACAGCGGAGTCTATCAAACTCTCTCAAACTTAGTGCGAACAAAATGATTTTTAGACGGAAGCTACCAGTTGCTAAGGCGGGACAATTTTGTAACCGCTTTTAAAAAGATTGAGGAGGGGTACTGTGAATGAGAGACAACGTGACTTAATCCATACTTTGTTGTATAACGTCTCTCCAACTAGTATAAGTCAACTTCAAACTCAATATGGAGTAAGTGAACGAACAATAAAATACGATATCGCGACTTTGAGGCGGGAGTTCAAAAAAGCGAACTTGAGTATTTTGAACAAAAAAGGTATGGGATATTATATTCCTCCGGAAGATAAGCCGCTCGTCTTGGAAAGATATTCTATGGATGATGAACTAGAAGAAAAAAAACAAGAAGATTTTACAAAAATTTTGTTGTACCTTCTCTTCGTCAAAGACCCTGCGAATATTAAAGATATAGCACAAGAACTTTATTTCAGTGAACTCTCAATAAAAAAGTTCATTGAAGAGGGGAAAGAGGGACTTCCCGAAAACTTGACGGTTCAATCGAATCACTCTTCAGATATTTCGCTCGTTGGAGACGAGCGAGACATTCGTTCTTACTACACAACTACCTTGTACGAGAAATTAAAGAAAGCAGGCAAGCAGGAAATTTCAACCGCTTTCCAAGAAGTCTTTTCACACTATGGAGAAAACATCGATGAACAGCGTCTGATCAGGATAGAAAAAACGTTGAATAAAACATTGAACAAATGGAATGTATGGATATCAGGAGATGCGTATATTCACCTGTTTTTACATTTGTATGTAGGCGGCCTTCGAATGAAAAACAAAATTCGATTTTCAATCGAGGAAGCAAATATATATAAAGAATTCCAAGGAGAGTATACGTTCGCACATGAATTATTCACAGAGTTATATTGGGGCGTTTACGACCCTGATGAATTACTTTACCTAGTTGAAGTGATGACCGATAACAACGTATTTATAGACGATCATTTAGAAGCGGAAACAGCTGAACACTTGGATCGGGTATTGAATAAGATGACGGATATTGTGAATGAACGGTACTCCTCCTATAAATTTAATTCAGATGATTTTATTCAAGATGTGACGCCTCACTTGAAACAAGTCTTAAGAAGAGCTCGATTAGGCATAAAAGAAAAGCCGAACCCCCTTTTTTACCAAATCAAACAAAACTATCAAGAATTCTTTTCTGCAGCAAAAATTTTGTACAGGGTGTTCGCAGAAGAGTTCAACTTAACGTATTCTGAAGATGAAGTGAGTTATTTGACGATTTACTTGTATAAAAACATTTCTCATCATTCACAAAAGAAGTATCACATTTACATCGTTTGTGGAACCGGAAGAGGATTTTCAAAATTGTTAAAAACAAGGTTGACCAATATTTTTGACAATATTGAGGTGGTTGATTGTGTCTCTTCCTTTCATCTGTTGAAAAGACAAAAAGTTTTGAAAGCGGATTTTATCGTCAGTACGATAGATTTACCTGCAGTAGGCATACCAGTGATCAAAATTTCTTCTTTTTTAGGGCAAGAAGATGTCAACAAAATTCAGCAGTTATTGGATTATGGCACTCAAGTATCAGCTCTTCCGCTTCCCCCTAAACAAACACAGACAATCATGGAAGAAATACAGGGAATAAGTAATGTGTCCAGCGAAAGTGCGGCAGTGTTTTCGAACTTATTTTTGACTTTATTCAATTTAATGGTAGACCTGCCGGCTGAATACCGGATCAATCAAGAAAAAATCTTAGGAGTCACAATCCACTTGATCATTGCGCTGCCTCGTTATTTCCAATCGGACTTTATCGATGACGATGAAGAAGTTGTGCAAGAAGTGATCAAAATTGAAAAGGAACATCCTATAGTATCTAAAAAAATGGCTGAATTTCTTGAGCTGATTGAAAATGTTATCGGAAAAGGAATCCCTTATGGCGAAAGGTACGCATTGTATCAATATATTGTGAATGAAGGAGAACAAGATGAAAGCAGAACAGTACACGGTTATTAAAGAACATGTACCTGATATTGAAAAGTATTCGAAGGAGGTAGGGTTAATCGAAGAGTTTTTCGTGGAAAAGAATTTGCAGATTGAAAAAACGACGCCTGTCTTTTGGAACCATGTCATCACCTTAATGGAGAGGATTGATAACGATGAACAAAACGACTTAGATCTCGACCAAACAGAAGAAATGTCAAAAACAGCGAAAGAACTGACAAAAGACTTTGTTGACCACTTGAACCAGTCCAGAGCATTTGAGACGACGGATTTTGAAAATTATTTGTTAACCATTTATTTTGAACAATTAAAAAATGAAAAGGAGACTAACCAATGAATAAACCAGTAGTAGTTATCGGGCATAGACTCGGAAAAGGAAACAAGGTGGCGAAGGGAGTCGAAGAAGCGGGGGGAACAGCTATTGTCATCCAAGGGGTGACTGCAGATATGAAATTGGGTGATGTTATGAAAGAAAATGACGGAGATATTGGCATCTCATTTTGCGGATCCGGAGGTGCAGGAGCCATCACTGCACAAACCAAACACGGTTATAAAGCAGAGCATCATTTGAGAACAGTAGAAGCAGGCGTAGGCGCACTTCGAGCAGGGAACCAAGTGTTAGGATTTGGATTTATGGACACAGAAGAGCTGGGAAAAAGGCTAGTAGAAGAATGGAAAAATTTAAATGAGTAGCCATCTAAAAACTGACATACAATGGGTGGAAGTTTCAGGGAAAGGGGAAACTAAGCATCAAGCGATCGAGCAAGCATTCAAAGAGATGCGCAAAAAGGTAGGAGCTGAGTTTTCCAAACCTGTAGTGGCTATCCGGACAGACGATGTGGTGTTGACGCAAGTTGTAAAAGAAGAAAGAGAAGAAGCATTTTTATTCTTTTTTATGAAAAGGATAAGAGAAACATGGAACATTCAAGCAAAAATAAAGCTAAGTATTGATTATGTTGATTTTGACGGGAGTGAAAAGTAATGATTGAGTTGATATTTAAGTCGTTAATCATCGGAGTATTAGTCGGGGCATCTATTTCAGCAGGAGCTGTCAGAATGTTTAAAGCTCCTGAAGTTCAAGGAATGGGAGCCTTTCGTACACTAGGAGAGTTGAACGCAAGTAACGGAGACCCCATTTCACATTTTTCATTTGGATTAGGCTTTTTCATTACATCTGCAGCCTCAGCAGTGGGAACGGGTTCATTGACACAAGATGTATTGCACCGCGTCATTCCTAACTGGAGTGCGGCAATCGTTAACTTTGGAAACAAGAGAGATTTTAAAGAACATATTGTTCCGATGACATTTTGGGGAGCGATCATTGGTGCTGCTGTTTATATCCTATTGAATACCTCCGCCTCTATGGTTCCTGTAGACTTGGCGCAAATGTCCCGAGATATATTGGCACCTGCAGCACAAAACTTGATTGATTTAATCATGCCGCTGTTATTCCTTTGGGCTGCCATGGATTCGGGACGGACAACTGGTGTCTGGTCGATTGTCTTCGGAGGACTAATGGCTATGGTATCAGGAAATGCTCTGCCAGGAGTAATTTTTGGGATTCTTTGCGGGACACTCGCAGAAGAACAAGGATACAAAAAGAGAAGCACCATTACCATGTTTACGATTACAATCGTATTGATTTTACTAATCGCTTACTTTAGAGAATTCCACTTGGTCTTGTTCGATCTATTTTAATCATTAAGAAGGAGTAACTCATGAATAATAAAATAAAAGAATTTTTAGAGAAAGATTCCGCCTTTATTTTGTTGTTAGGTATGGCTTCTGCTGGAGTCATCGGAGGGACATCATTGTTCCTTGAAAGTGGTACAGGACTGTTCAATGAAATCTACATTGGTGAGATGTTTAACGTTGGTCAAGAAACAGGCGACTACACGGCACCAGCTGCGTTCGCTGTTGGATTTCTGATTGCTCGTATTTTGGAAGGTCCACTGGTCGGGATTTTAGATATTGGTGGTTCCTTGATGACAGGTATCGGTGTAGGAATTCCTGCCTTGCTGTTGTCCGCTGGTTTAGGGTTTTTGGTCACAAATTTTGGAATGTCCCTTTTGACAGGGTTTGCTGTAGGCGTAGTGATTGGCGCTGTAATGATCCTCATCAGGAAATTGGCTCCTGACTTATCTCTGGCAACTGCCACCTCAATCATGATGGGAGCAGGAAACCAATCAGGAGAAGCTTTAGGACCGTTGGTTTTGTTGAGTGCAGTTTCTTATAGTATTCCTGTAGGAGTAGGCGCAATTATTGGTTCCGTCATATTTTATAAATACAAAAGACCGATGGTGGGTGGAGCCATCTTAGGAGCTATTATTGTTGGTGGAATTTACCTACTATTAGGCGGAACATTGCCAGAAGTGGCTCAATAATAAGAAAGAAGTGAGTTTATGATTGATTTACTCATTAAAAACGGGAAGCTAATAAATGGAACCGTTGTAGACATCGCTATTGAAAATGGAAAAATTGTAGATGTCAAAGAAAGCATAACCGAAGAAGCATCGGATGTGCTTGAGTTAAATAAAAAGCAGTATGTATCTGCTGGCTGGATTGATGATCATGTACACTGTTATGAAAAAATGGATTTGTACTACGATTATCCCGATGAAATAGGTGTAAAAGCAGGGGTTACTTCGATTATTGATGCAGGTACAACCGGGGCAGAGAATATTTATGACTTTTACGAAACAGCAAAAGAAGCAAGAACAAATGTGTATGCGATGTTGAACATTTCCAAATGGGGGATTGTTGAACAAGATGAACTAGCCGACTTAGAGAAAATTCAAGAAAAATTAGCTAAAAAAGCGGTAGAAGACCTATCAGATTTTATCGTGGGTATCAAAGCCCGTATGAGTAAAACTGTTATTGGAGACAATGGCATCACTCCTTTGAAGTTGGCGAAAAAAATTCAAGAAGAGAACAAACATATTCCTTTGATGGTTCACATAGGAAGTGCGCCTCCAGAACTGGACGAAACCTTGTCTTATTTGTCTAAAGGAGATATTGTCACCCACTGCTTCAATGGAAAATCAAACGGTATCTTGGATCAGGGAATAAATAAAATAAAACCATTTGCTCGAGATGCTTATGAAAAAGGTATTATCTTTGATGTCGGTCATGGAACAGCCAGTTTCAATTTTCATGTGGCTGAAGTGGCGTTGAAAGAAGGAATAAAGGCATCCTCCATCAGCACTGATATCTACTATACGAATCGAACAGAGGGACCAGTATATGACTTTGCAACCACTATGGAAAAAATGCATGTAATTGGATATTCATGGGAAGAGATCATTGAAAAGGTCACTGCTGCTCCGGCTGCTAATTTTCGACTGGAAAATAAAGGACAATTAAAAAAAGGGTACGATGCGGACTTGACGATCTTCACTATTGAAGAGAAAGAAAAAGACTTAGTGGACTCAGACGGCAATCACCGCCAAACGAAAGAAAAGATTCAGCCGTTAAAAGCTATTGTTGGAGGAAATATATATGAAGTCGATTTATGAGAAATACGATTTAACAGAAGTTATTAACGCAAGTGGGAAAATGACTGCATTAGGAGTATCAAAATACCCCGATGAAGCTATAGAAGCGCAACAATTCGGAGGGAAAAACTTCTTTGTGATGGACCAGTTGGCAGAAAATGTAGGCGCATATGTTGCCAAACTAATTGGAGCAGAAGATGCCCATATCGTTTCTTCGGCTTCTGCGGGAATTGCGCAGTCAGTAGCAGCCGTAATTGGAAAGGGAAGTATGTATCACTTGCATCATCCTTTTTCGAAAAAAATTACCCAACGAGAAATTATTGTTCCCAAAGGTCATAACGTAGATTATGGCGCACCAGTAGAAACAATGGTGGAATTGGGAGGTGGAGTCGTTGTTGAGGCAGGATACGCGAATAAATGCACACCTGCGCTTATTGAAGAAATGATCACAGATGAGACAGCGGCCATTCTTTATATAAAAAGTCACCATACCGTTCAAAAGAGTATGCTTTCGGTAGAAGAGGCAGTGGATGTGGCTCATCGACACAACCTGCCATTGATCATTGATGCGGCTGCCGAACAGGATTTACATAAATACCTCGAGTCGGGAGCCGACTTGGTTATTTACAGTGGAGCCAAAGCATTGGAAGGGACAACTTCTGGACTTGTGATTGGCGCTGGCAATCTTGTGAAATGGGTCCGGATGCAGTCATATGGTATTGGCCGAGCGATGAAAATAGGTAAGGAAAATATTTTAGGGCTTGCCGCAGCTATTGAATTATATTTGGAAAAAGGAGCCGAGCCGGGAGAAGAAATGAAAGCAAGATTGTCTCCTTTTATAGAAGAATTATCTAAAATTCCGGGAATCAACGTGTCTGTTGCACAAGATCCGGCAGGTAGGGAAATTTATCGAGCTAAAGTCGTGGTAAGAGACGATGCTCCTTTGAACGCACTCGAATTAATTGAAGAACTGAAAAAAGGTGAGCTGGCTATTTACACACGAGAACATCAAGCGAATAATGGCATTATTGAATTTGATATTCGTTCAGTCAATGAAGAAGAAATGGATAAAATCATTATCCGTATGAAAGAAATTTTGACTAAAAAATAAAAGGAGACAACGAATGAACGTCACTCCAAAGTACCTTAATAACCGTATTTCATTGAACATATTGGCAAACTCAGTAGAAAACGCCAAAGAGTGTTTTGATGCTGCAGAAGGACATATTCTGTTAGGAGTCTTGTCGAAAAATTACGATTCTGATGAAGCAGCGATTGAAGATATGCTGCATTATAAAGAAACCATAGACAATGCATTATCTGTCGGACTGGGTGCTGGTGATCCTAGACAAAGTGAAATGGTGTCTCGAATTTCCGGAAAACTTCAGCCCCAACATGTAAATCAGGTGTTTACTGGAGTTGGAACTTCACGGGCCCTACTGAATCAAAGTGACACAGTTGTCAATGGGTTAATTTCGCCTACTGGTAAAGTGGGGTATGTCAACATTGCTACTGGGCCTTTAAGCAGCCAAACAGAAGAAAAAGCAGAAGTGCCTATTAAAACAGCAATTGCTCTTTTAAAAGATATGGGTGGAAGTTCGGTAAAATACTTCCCAATGAAAGGGCTGACTTACAGAGAAGAATATGAAGCAGTAGCGAAAGCTTGTGCGGAAGAAGACTTTATGTTGGAACCTACTGGGGGCATTACGCTAGACAACTTTGAAGAGATTCTTCAAATCGCGTTGGATGCTGGAGTGAAGAAAATCATTCCTCATGTTTACAGCTCAATCATTGATAAAGAAACTGGAGATTCCAGACCTGAAGATGTGCAGAAATTGTATTCAATTATGAAGAAGTTAGTCGGATGATTAAAGTCAGCAAAGTAAAACAACCAGCCTTGTCCTCTTTATATAGAGGACAAGACTGGTTGTTTTTTTATAGACAAACTTTCAATTTACGCCAAGTACGGAGGTAATTTGATGTGGTTACGGATTTCTTCCAAGTAGGGATTGCCTTCTCCTAGAATTTTGATCAACACCTGTAAAGTATAGTAGCTGATGAAGAAATGCAAGTAATCAATATACGTAAAAGACGGCAATGGATAAGGATTGTCTCTCAAGTATTTATGTACAATGTTTTCGTGGGATTTCGGCCCAGAGATAAATCCGAAATCTTGTTTTTGTTTTTCGGCCCATGCCCACTGGATATAATACATGTTAGCCGCTCGATCCAGCTGTTTGAGAAAACTCGCTTTAGTGATTTCTAATGTCAAAAGAGGGTATTTATTGGCGTACAGCCGAACTTCTTTTTCTTTCGTGCAGAAGACCTTTTTGGACACATGATGCAACGTATACCAACTGGCTGGCTTTTTGGAAGTCCCGCTGTCCGGCAAGAAGATTTGTTCTCCAATCACATGTGGCGTGCACTGTTTGAACCCCAGCATCGCGCCTAAACTTAAGCTCAAATCATAAGGAGAGCCTAAGGAAGCGAAGTACCGATCCATGACTGTTGTTGTTGTTTCCATGGACTTCATTGGGGATTCATTCAGCTGGAACATCAGCGAATTGTATGGTGTGTCGTCATTCTGACTGAGATCCATCACATAGTATGTTTCTTCATCCGGAAAAAGCTCTTGTTGCTCGAAACTCATGTCTACTAAGTCTTGCAACGACTGCCCTGTCAACTTGCTTGGAATGAGGTGAAAGGGCCGGGCCGTTGAAGGACGCTGTTTTTCTTTCGACCATCGTTCTGCGTAATCAGTGTGTCCCACTGATCTTTTGAAAAGAATGTCTTGAGAACGTCGAAAATATCTTATTTTCTCTTGTTCATCGAGCGGATGATTCATGGACAAACTCCTCTCCGTTGTATCACTTCATTTATATTGTATACGCTTTCACTAATGAAATCTACATAAATATCAAAAATTTTGGTTTTTCAATAAATCAGCCTCCGTTAAAAAAATATTTAGTAGTAAGTTAGCGAATAGATATACAGTTTGTAGATTCATATTAAAAAGTTTGTGAGAAAAGAAGACTAAAACACTCAAACAAGGAAGAAAAGGATCCATATTCGTTGGACACGCTGTATTCGGATAAAAGCATGAACTGTTCGGCACTTTGCTGAATGAGGTACTCCTGGCCTATGATTATAAGCGAACAAGGCCTTGTACCAAACGCAAAGGATCACAAACGATGAAGACAAAACGCAAATTGGCTTCAGAAATGGAAGACGATTTTTTCAAGCAGTACAGCGTTGTCGTTTATGGAGCGGTCAAACGCCTGGGGATTTGGCGGTCGCATCCTGATTACGATGATCATGTGCAAGAAGGGTTAGTGGCATTGGTCGATGCGTATGAAACATTCCCGGAACGATTAGAGACAGAAGAGGACTGGGCGCCTTTTGGAGGATACGCATACCAAAAAGTCCGCTGGCGTCTGCTGGATAATTTGCGCCGAAAAAAGAAGCAGACAGACCGGGAAGCCCAGCTGCCGGAAGCGTTCGATACACTCTTTCCTGATACGGACGCGGTATGGGAGACCGATTTGATTGAAAAAGAATGGATGCTGGAGGTGCTTCACCGGCTGAACGAAGAAGAACAGCTGTATGTTTTGGACGCGGTAGTGAGAGGGAAAACGCCAACCGAAATGGCTCGCACACGCGGTGTCAGTCGGAAGACGATTTACAAACGGCGCAAACGAATCGCTGAAAAATTGCAGGGTTTCTTGTTGGAATGGGAAAATGGAGAGGGGAATGAGCATGGGTAAATCCATCATCATTGATGCAGGGCACGGAGGGTCAGATCCAGGTGCAACGGCATTCGGCGTGAAAGAAAAAGACTGGACACTGAAAATCAGTTTGTACCAATACGAACGCTTGAAAGAATTGGGTGCTGCAGTGGCATTGACACGTTCCAAAGATACGACGCTGGATTCGGCCGCGCGAACAAAGGTGTTTCGTGGCCAATATGACTATTGCATCAGCAACCATTGGAACGCCTTCAACGGGAAGGCGCGGGGAGTGGAGACGATCCATTCGATTTTCGCGGACAAAACGTTCGCGAGCCAACTGGCCAAGGCCGTCTCCAATGCATCAGGGCTTCCATTGAGGCGCGTCTTCAGCAAGAAAAATGCGAGCGGAACAGACTGGTATTTCATGCACCGCCTGACCGGGACGACAAAGACCGTCATCATCGAATACGGCTTTTTGGATCATAAAGAAGACCATGCGCGGTATCGGACAGATGCGATATTTTATGCAGCAGCCGAATCCGTTGTCGAAGTGGTGTGCAAAGAACTGGGTATCCGGTATAAAGCTCCTAGTGAAAAGGCGGCAGCCACATCGTTGTACCGCGTCCAAAACGGCGCTTTTTCAAAGAAAGAACAAGCCGAAGCATTGGCAAAAAAATTGACCGGCGCAGGATTTGAAGCGGTGATTGTGAAAGGGTAAAGGTAAAGGGAAAGGAGGTTCCGGCCAGACGGCGGAACCTCTTGTTTTATTTGCTTGCTCATAAGGTCAAATGAGATGTATAAATAATGAATTAATAATTCTTTGTAAAAAAACAATTTTGGTTAAGTATTTTACAATTTGTGGCTGTCATTTGACAAAAACAAATGAAAAGGATTTCTTATAAAAACTTCAGTTTTGCTTAAATTAACTGGAAAATATCTTGACCGGTTAACGTTGTGGTGGAAAATCGCATTAATAAAATTGTTGTTTTTTAAGGGAGAAAATTATCTTTTCACTAAGACTTTTCTTTCCGTTGAAAATGTATAATTGCATAGTCTAATTAATTTTTACTCTTTTTCTTTGTGGGTATAGGAAAAGAAGACGGTTCTCTTTTATGCGATTCCATGATTGCACAGAAGAGAGAAGGAAAGAAAGGAGGGACAGGAAAAGACGGACCGGCGCATGAACGGCTTAGCATTACGCTTTTTACATAAGAAAGATCAAGAGCTGTCCGGCTGGTACTGCCCATTAGAGTTTTAACCAAAAGTCAGGAGGAAATCATGAATTATTGTACACAATGCGGAAATGAACTGCAGGAAAATGCGTTGTTTTGTGCCCAGTGCGGGACACGGAAAGGGGAGACCGTTCCAAAGTCTGACACAGTGGAACTCAATGCCGAACAAGTGAAAGCTAAATTGACCCAGACTTTGTCCAAAACAAAAGGGACTATTGAAAAAAGCGGCTACCTTGATTATTTAAAAGAAACGGCAGCAGCGCCTTCTCGGTCATTGGAGAAATCGGCTTCGAACGTGGGGTGGATTCATTTTAGTGTCTTGACGCTTGTTACCATGCTTTCTTTGTATGGCCTTATCGCGGGCGTCGTCAATATGGCGTTCAATGAAATGGCAATGGGCTTGTTTTCCGGATTCGGAAGCAGTGTGATGTCTGAAGTGAGAAGCATCGCCTTGCCGAGATTGTTGATGGTTTCGTTGACGTATTACGCCATTTTTGCCGGAGCGGCATTTGCAGGATTGAAAGTCCTCTCCCGCAGCACCCAGTCCTTTGCGGAGACATTGGTGCAGTATGGCGGATTGTTCACTCCCAACATGGTGCTTCTTGCCGTGATGGGCGTTCTCACTTATTTCTTTGCATCTGAAGGCACTCTGTATTTTGCTGGCTTCACATTGGGGTTTGTCATTCTGCTTTCATTGATGGGGTTCAACTATTTCTTGTACTCGCGTTCCATCAAAAACAAAATGGACACGCTCTACGTGCTTTTGCTGAGCAATATCGCATTGTTCTTTGTGATTGCACTTGTGCTGTACATCCAAATTGAACCATTGTTGACAGCATTGGACAACATTTCCCAGTATGGCTGGTAAGGAGGCAAAAAAATGAATTATTGTACAGATTGCGGCTCGCAGCTTAAAGAAAGCGCAAAATTTTGCAAAGAATGTGGAGCTGAAACGAATGTTGAAATTGTAGCATCTTCAGTCGAAGTGACTGCTGTAGAACAGACACATAAAACAGCGGACCGCCAACAAGCATCCGCACAGGCAAAACCAAGTGCCGCGGAAGAATCTTTCTTCAACTTCTTAGAATTCTTCAAGCAGGCAGTGATCCATCCGACATCGGTATTCAGCCAAATGGATTGGATTAACGGCATCATCAGCTTGGCTGTTTTCACGTTAATCCAAGCAACCGTCCTGAAAGAGGTATCGGCTTATTCGTTGAGTCAAGGGATTATCCATGCGCCTCTGCCTTTCTTGCCTACTTGGATCCAAAACATGCTGCTTCAAGCAGTTATCGTCGGATTGTTGTTTGTTGTGAATAAACTGGTTTTCCGTGCACCTGTCTCTATCAAAAATGTGGTGACAGAGTATGGGGGAATGATGGCAGTACAGTCCGCCTTGTTGATTTTGGCTGCTGTATTTGGCTTGGTCAGTGAAGCTGGAAAAGGAATAGTGATGATTGTGGCAATGTTGAATCAGCTCAATATCATCACGATGTATTTGTTCGCAAACCGAGAAAGAGGCACGAGAAAACTGGATGGGTATTACCAAATCATCCTTTCTTATTTTGCATTGACTGTTTTGACCTCCTTATTGTTGGGTAGCGTGGGATAATGGGGAAAATAACGTGCAGAAATTGCAACAGCGTGTTGAACCAGGCGACCGCCTTTTGTCCTGTCTGCGGCCAAAAGCTGCAGCCGAAAAAGAAACCGAAAAGTTCTCTCTTAAAAAACAAATGGCTGTTGGGCGGCATCGCATTGGTTGCGGTGGCTGGACTTGGGACTGCGGCGGTTTTTGTGTTTTCGGATAATCAGCCAGTGAAACCGTCTGGAGAAACAGTCGAAACAGCTGAAAAACCAGTTCCTGAAAGCGAAGAGATTCAGCCGGTTCAAGAAGAAGTGGTGGAAGACGTGGCATATGAGGAATTCATAGGGTACTGGATGCCGTTTGATACCTACAGCATCACGGAATATCCAATGGGCAACTATGGATTTTATATTGGAGATGACTTCACACTCTACGTGGAAATTCCAGGAGAAGCTTGGTATGCACACACACATGACTTTTCCATTGAAGGCAACACGTTGACCACATGGGAAGAGAATTTGGATGCCATGGAAATCAGCGAATACTTGGAATGAGGAGTAAGGGATTACGTCGAAAGAGAAAAAAGGGAGAACCGGTATACGTTGTTCCAAGAGGATGACCGCGACCGCTTAGCGATTCATGCATCAGGCGTGGTATTGCAGCGAGTCTCGGAAGATGAACTGGCTTCCACTTCGATCGACGGAAGCGACACTTATCTGTACCCTGCTTTTGCGGAACATGCGGCCGATCAAACCGATTATTTACGTCAAATGTACAAGGATTTGAATGAAGACGCCGTCCGGTATACCACTTATCCGATTGAAGAAGACAGTATCACCATCCATCTGGAAAATTACCCGTACAGTTTAGGCGAGTTGTCAGAAGAACAGCTGCTGGAAGAAAAACAAGTGATCCAAGGAGAACGCTCTCATCCCGAAACAGATGTGTCGGAGGAAGAAGCGGTTGAGCAACTGTTGACGGGTTCGTTTGAGAGCACTCCCTCATATGACTACGTCAAGCACTGGGACTTGGGATATCACTTTCATAATGACGAAATAACAACCGGTGTCACAGTAGGGCATGGTGCCCGGACCAATTGGAGTTCAGGGCCGGCTTACAGCGACATAGCAGACGTGGCGTTTTCCGATCATGTGTATACCGTCCATTACACAGAATCCACGGTCTCTCCTGATAAAGTCGACCGATTCTATCGGATCAGCGAAGATATTTTGTATGCAGAAGATGAAAACGGGGAATTCACCGTACGGTACGAACAAGGAACAGACTGGAAAGATTTCCAAGGATTACCAGACCGGGAATGACCCATGAGTTTATGAAACGAGGCGAAAAAAAATGAAACAATGTGAACATTGTCAACACCAAAACGAAGCGGACGCGAAGTTTTGTGAAAACTGCGGGAAAGAAATGGGCGCTCAGTCCGCTGCGTCGATTCCAACAGAGGTTCCAAAAGCAGTACCCCGACGTAAAGAAGACCGGAAGCCGCTGACGAAGAAACAAAAAATCACGGTTGCTGCGGCAGGTGCTGCTGCGGTCGTTTTGATTGGAGGGTACGCATTCGCTGAGAACTACTATAGCTTTGAAAATCAAGCGCAGCGCTATGTGGAAGTTTTGAACACAGGAGAAGCCAAGAAGATAGCGGGTGTTGCCACGTCAACGGATTTGAACTTTGACATCACAGAAGAGTCTGTCCAACCCTATGCAGACTATATTAAAGAAAACAAAAGTTATGTGCAGAGTCTGCAAAGCCAAATGGCAGACGAATATTCAGCGACGGATGCCAGTTACGATGTGTACTTGAACCAAAATGGGAAAAAATTCTTTCTTTTCGATAACTATGACCTCGTCATGAATTCTGTCTACGTGGATTTGTCCACTAATATGGAAGGCGCGGCTTTGGCGATGAATGGAGAAGAAGTGGCGCAAGCTGATTCGGATGACTATTCCACAACTGTCGGACCGATTGCGCCCGGGAAATACACATTCGCTTCCCGTTCCGGAAGCGGCGTATCCGAATTAACCAATGAACAGCAAGTGGAGTTTGTCGACGGATACTACGAAAATTATGTGGATTTGTCTTTGACAGGCGTCGATTTCGATGTGGTCTCCAATGTGGAAGATGCAATGGTTTATTTGAACGACAAGGAAATCGGCCAGCTGACAGAAGGAGAAGCTTCTTTTGGACCGGTATCCTGGCAGGAAGACAGCGTCATTACCCTCAAAAAAGAATACCCCGGCGGAGTTTTGGAATCGGGACCAGTGGATTTGGGTGATTACGACGATGTCTACAGCATTGATTTGCTGATCATTGATGAATACGAAGCGGAACAACTCCTGTCCAGCATGTATTACTATGCTGAACAATTGACATCTTATGATGACAGCGATACGTTCGAGTCATTGGAAGAATTGTTGGTGGGCGGAACAGAAAACGCCTTGTACCAAACTTTCACGAACATCGGGAAGAAACTTCGCGACGATGAAGAGGTCAGTTACGTGAACTATGAACCTACTTTGGTGAGCCTCGAACAAACGGACATTTACACGTATAAAGCGGTGTATGAAATGGACTCCGAAACAAATTACAGCTATAGCTCAGGCAAAGAAGATGAAGAAAGCACATTGACTTTCAACGCGGTATTCAAAGTGGAAAATCCTGAAGTGACAGGAGACGGGTATTACAACGCATATGAGTACGATTTGAAAGTGGAAACAGCTGAATTAGCGGAATAAAAAAAGGATGAGACTGGGACTTTTGTCCTAGTCTCATTTTTATTGTGCTTCAATTTAAACTGGAAGGTCTTTTTATTCCCTCACTTTAATATAAGAGCCCTGTATTTCAAGCTCGGCTCTCAGTTTGCGGCGTGAGTTTGAAATAGACGGGGTCTAAATGAAACTGGAGTTTGTTTGGGAAGCGTGAGTTTGAAATAGGTGCTCTCTAAGTGAAACTTAGCTCTGGTTGGGAGTCGTGAGTTTGATTTCCACTGCAAAGCCGCGCAACCACAAAAAGGCATTGGTGAGTTGCTTTGACTCACCAATGCCAAATAAAGAAGAACCATTTTGATTCTTCAATAAAAATACTTCACCTTAATGTGCTGCGCATAATCTCCGAAGTGTTCGCCAAACAAGTTGAGCCCGCCTGAATTGGGGGTGTCGGCAGGGGCGGTAATTTGGAAGTCCAGCGCATTTTTTTGGACCGCCAACACTTCTTCAAGGGTGCAGCCGCTCACTTTCAAGCCGTTCAAAAAAGTTCCTTCATCGGATACTTTTAGCGTAATCAATTCACCGTATTCGGTTCCGAGTTCCCACCAAGAGGGAGTGTAATTTCCTTTTCTGCCGCCGTAATCCCCGGGAGCGGTCCACGTCACCAAATCGATGCCGTTGAGAGAAAACGCGATGTCCGATTTGAACCGGTTGTTGTATCCGGGATACTCGGCACAAATTTCAAAAGAAATCTCCAAGGAAGCCAAGTCATCCAACGCGATGTCATAGGTCGGGATAAAGTAGGCAATGTGTCCGGAGGTGAACCAGATGAGCTGGATTTTCTCTCTTTCAGGATAATAAAACACATCTGGGTTGTCGATGTGCCCGATCAATGATTGCTTGGAGGCCATGCCGCACGGTTCAGATACATGAAAATCATGGTACGATCCGATGGGGATGGATTTTTCCACCATCCGTTCATTTGGCGCTTCGTAGTTGTTGTTGAAAATCAACATCACTTCGTAAGCATTCAACTGGCACATTTTCAAACGGCCGCGAATGCCTTTTTCAGAATACGAGCGGATGATGTCCGCTTTTTCAAGGATATTCACATGTTTCGTAATCACGGCAGAAGACAATCCCAGCTCGCTGCTGATGTCTTGAATGGATAAACTTTTATTTTGGATCAGTTCGATGATTTTCAATCGTGTCTCCGAAGCTAAGGCGCTGAAGAACGGACTGTGGCTTGAATCAACCTTTAGATACGTACGGTTCACTTCTTTCATTATCATCCTCCTCAACGTGTTTAAATATAGTATACCATTTGAACAACAAACTGTTGACAGCGGAATCATTCTTTCTTATTATTGTAATTAGCTAATTGATTAACTGAAGTACGAAATAGCTAATCAGTCATAAGGGGGAAAACAAACTATGTTGGATTATGAGAAATTGTCGTTTCCGAATCCTCAGAAAATACGTAAAAATTGGAAAGATTTGAATGGAAAATGGGATTTTTATTTTGATAAAGATGAAAGCGCGAACAGACATGAGCCGCTGCCGAGTGAACGGTTTGATCAAGAAATCGTGGTGCCCTATAGTTACACTTTCGAGAAATCAGGCATCGAAGAAAGCACATATTATCCGGTCGTTTGGTACCGCTTAAAATTTGAAGCGGAAAAGAAAGCGGGCAAACGGTACGTATTGAATTTTGAAGCGGTGGATTACCGCAGTGACATTTGGCTGAACGGTGTCCATGTCGCGTCCCATCAAGGAGGGCACGTGCCATTTGAGATTGATGTGACGGATGAATTGAAAGCGGTCAACGAACTGCAAGTGCGGGTGGAAGACTACAACGAACCGGCTCAGCCACTTGGAAAGCAAAGCTGGAAGCAGTCGAACTTCTTGTGCTGGTACACGCGCACCATCGGCATTTGGCAAAACGTGTGGCTGGAAGAAACCGGCGAAGTGTATTTGACAAATCATCAAATCAAACCGAACATCCACGAAGCAGAGCTGGAGATTGACGCCATGATCAACCGTGACGTTCCGGCAAGCTTGATCGTCGAAGTCAGTTACCAAGGACAAACAATCACGAAAGCAAGCACGATGTTCAAAAACCGCCGCGCGAAGTTTTCAGTGGATGTGAGCAGCGACTTAGCGAACTTCCGTCTGTTCTTCTGGCATCCGGACAGCCCTGAATTGTATGACGTCACATACCGTGTGGAATATGCTGGGGAAGTGACGGATGACATCACCGGGTACTTCGGCATGCGGGACATCGAAGCGCGCAACAACAAAGTCTACTTGAACGACCAAGAGTTTTATCAAAAGTTGATTTTGAACCAAGGCTATTACCATGATGGCGGCATGACCGGAACAACAGAAGAAATGTTGGATGATTTGTTGAAGGTCAAAGAGATGGGCTTCAACGGCATCCGGATGCACCAAAAGATTGAAAACCACAAACTGCTGTATATGTGTGATGCATTGGGATTGGTGATGTGGGCAGAGATGCCAAGTTTCTTCGAGTTCAGCAACGAAGCGGTTGAAAACGTTTTTGAAGAGATTCCAGGATTTGTCCAAAAACACATCAACCACCCGAGTGTTATCGCCTATGTTGTCATGAACGAATCCTGGGGCGTCAACGAGATTTCCCATAACGAAGAAGAGCAGCATTTGGTGAACGCGTTGTATTACAAAGTAAAAAGCTTGGACCGCACGCGGTTGGTCATCGGAAACGACGGATGGGAACAGACGCTGACAGACATCAGCACCATCCATGACTACAACTCGAACGAAGAAACGATGGCACAAAGTTACGAGGACAAAACCGATGCCTTTGAAACGAGCCCATCGAAAACGAGCGGCCGCAAAATGTTCTGCGATGGCTACGTGAACGAGGACGTGCCGTTCATGGTGAGCGAATACGGCGGAGTGGCTTACCAGGAAGAAGAAGTGGAAGCGGCTTGGGGCTACGGCGAGCGCATCGCTTCAAAAGAAGAAGTGATCGACAAAATTGCCGCCCTCACAGAAGTCGTCATGGACATCCCTTACGGCGTTGGCTTCTGCTACACGCAACTGACGGATGTGGAGCAAGAAGTCAACGGCTTGTTAAACCACCGTCATGAATACAAATTCGATCCGGCAGTGATTCGGTCCATCTTGGAGTCAAAACGTCAGTACGGATTCATCTTTAAATAACCAGGAGGAATAAAAATGGAGCACGCAACTCAGCAAGAAGCTGTTGTATATGAAAAAATACCCTTTAAAGAATACCTCGCGTACTTTTGTTACGGCTTCGGACAATGTTTCAGCTTTGGATTGGTTGGAACGTTCATCTTGTACTTTTACACAGACATTTTGGGAATCACAGCCGGGGCAGCCAGTATCATCTTTTTGATTGCACGTTTGTGGGACGCATTCAATGACCCTATGGTTGCCGGAATCATGGACTCGCGCCAGACAAAAACTGGGAAGTTCAGAGGGTATTTGAAATTCACCCCGATCTTGATTGTTGCTTCCACGATTTTGTGCTTTATGTCTCCGGACATCAGCACAACCGGTAAAGTGATTTATGCGGGAGCCACTTATATTTTGTGGGGAACTGTCTACACGATTTCTGACATCCCGTTCTGGTCCATTGCAGCGGTCATTTCCAAAAACGGACAAGACCGCACGAACTTGCTGACGACAGCCAACTTAGGTGTATACGGCGGACAAGGACTTGTCGGATTCGTCGTACCGTTGATGGTCGGCATGTTCCGCAACAACAACTTTGCGGCCGACACCAGCTACTTGTTGACTGTCAGTGTCATCATGGTAGTTGCGTACTTCTTGATGTTGTTCGGCTACAAAAACGTGAAAGAGCGGGTCGACACCAAACGTGACGAGAAAGTGAAAGTCAGCGACTTGATCGATTCGTTGAAAGCCAACAATTACTTATTCAAGATTTTGTTGATTTTCTTCTTGAACATTTTCATGAATATCGTTCAAGGCATCATCGTTTACTTCTTTACGTATAACTTGAGTGCACCGGAATTGATGAGTACATTCGGATTGATCGGAACGTTCAGTGCGGTCGGATTTTTCTTAATTCCGGCATTGACGAAACGATTCAAAAAGCGGAATTTATTGATGACGATTTTGGTGATGGATATCGCACTCCGTATTGCCTTCTTTGCAATTGGTTACGACAACGTGGGATTGGTCATTGCATTCTTGGCGATCACACAGACTCTGTATTCCTCAACTGGCCCATTGATTTCATCCATGCTGGCCGAAACGATTGAGTACAGTGAAGTGAAAACCGGCAAACGCTTCGAAGCGATCGCATTCAGCGGGCAGACGTTTACCGGGAAATTGTCCGTGGCTCTTGCTGGAGCGACTACCGGAATCATTTTGTCCGTGATCGGTTACCAGCCGAACGTGGCGCAATCTCCTGAGACACTGACCGGATTGTTCTTCGTCATTTCCTTGCTGCCGGCATTGGGGTCATTGTTGAGACTCCTATTGCTTATGCGCTATGACTACACCGAGACAGAATTTAATGAAGCTTTGAAGATTTTAGAAGAAAGAAAAGCTGCAAAAGAACAGTAAACGCAAAGAGGTTCCGTCCAATCGGCGGAACCTCTTTTATAACCATCATTTGTTACGAAAAAGCGTTTTTTGATTACAGTTATGTTAAAAAAGAAAAAATGTGTAGTTATAATCAAAAAAATCAGTATACTAATAAAGTATTCTAAATTCTGAGAAACCAATTTGACCTTAAAGGAGAAGAACAGCCACATGACCGTACGCACGATCACACATAAAGTGTCAGAAACATTTAAACAGCGTGTACTTAAAGGTTCTGTTAAATGGATTGTCGCCGCCGCTTCTTTCACCGTGTTAGCCGGATCCGCAAGCATGGAGGCCTATACTGCAGATGTTCCTACTGAAGCTCCTTCTCAAGAAATGATTGTAAAAGTGGCTGGGAAAACAACCGCCATTCCAAAACTGAAAATACCAGCAAAAGGCAGAGTGAGCTCTCCTTTCGGCTACCGCATTCACCCGATTTATAAAACAAGAAAATTCCATGCCGGAATTGATATCGCCGGCAGCGGTCCGATTGTGTCTGCCCAAAGCGGGAAAGTCACACGCGTCCGCTACGACAAAGGCTGGGGCTGGTACGTGAAAATAGATCATGGAAACGGCTTGCAAACCTTGTATGCCCACATGAAAACAGGCAGCTTGAAAGTCAAGGAAGGCCAGAAAGTCAAAGCCGGACAGCAAATCGGCACGATGGGCACAACCGGCGCATCCACCGGCGTCCACTTGCACTTTGAAGTTTACTTGAACAACAAACAAGTCAATCCCGCACCGTATATTGGATTGAAATAATAATTTTTGAGCCGTCCTCTTATAGAAAGAGGGCGGCTTTTTTCACGCAAATTTATCTGTTCTTTGCGAGATGACTACGCTAAAATAAAAAGAAAGCCTTATCATTTGGCTGAAGGAGAGCTCACATGAATGCATACGATAAGCTGCACAGCAGAGAAATTTATGACCCCAACGATGCGGAGGTGCTGGCCCGTCAACAGGTGTGCTTGGAGAAGTTGTACGACTTTAACGCAACGCGTCCATCTGAAGGCAAGAAGAGGGCGGAGCTGCTTCAAGAGATGTTTGCGGAAATTGGAGAAGGCTGCTACATCGAGCCGCCGCTACGAGCCAACTGGGGAGGCCAGCATGTACATTTCGGGAAAAAGGTGTATGCGAATTTCAACCTCACACTGGTGGATGATACGCATATTTACATAGGAGATTATGTGATGATCGGCCCGAACGTGACCATTTCAGCAGGGACGCACCCGATCAAGCCGGAGCTGCGCAGAAAAGGGCTGCAATACAATCTGCCTGTCCGCATCGAGGATAACGTGTGGGTTGGGTCAGGCGTTCAAATCATGCCGGGCGTGACCATCGGAGAAAACTCCATCATCGGAGCAGGCAGCGTCGTGACAAAAGATATTCCGAAAAATGTGGTGGCGGTGGGGAACCCATGTCGGGTGATGCGGGAAATTGGGGAAGAATGAGGTCGGTAAGGAAGCAGCAAGCTGGATCGGAAGCTGGACTCAATTAATGAAGTGGCGCTGGATATTTGGTTCAGTTCATTAATTGGAAGGTTCTACTAATGAACTGAGGTGATTTTTTGCCTCTACTTCATTAATTGGCCCTCTCTATTAATGGAGTGAGCGACAAATTTGAGTTTACTTCAGTAATAGAAGAGGGGAAACAAAGCGCCTCATAAAATAAGGAGGGGAAGCCCATGTACCCAGAAGAACGGTTGAAATGGTTGCTGGAGTACTTATTGGAGATGCGTCAGCCAGTTGGTTCATCAGCTATTGCGCAAGAAATGAAGGTTTCCCGGCGGACGGTCCAGTATGACATCAAGCGGTTGGACGAGTGGCTGGAGACTCAAGGCTTTTCCCCGGTGCAGCAGATTCATAAAGAAGGCTTTTTTCTGAAAAAAGCAGAAAAAGATGCCATCAAGCAAAAGCTGGGCGAATTGGATGAGACACGTGTGTTCACACCGCTTGAGCGGAAAATCCGTTTGTTGTTTTGGGTAGCGCTGAGCGACAAGAGGCTCGTTAATGAAGACATTGCGTATTTGAACGATGTCAGCCGAGCCACGGTGATGCAAGACTTGAAAGAATTGAAACAGGAGATGGCGCCTTATTTTGTCGAGCTGGGGCATGACCCGAAGAAAGGGAAAAACTTGAAAGGGGAAGAACAGCACATCCGGCAGTTTCTGGTCTTGTATTGTTTGGAACAGCATCGTGAAACCACGTTGACGCAGGAGCTGCTGCTGATTCAAGAAAACTGGGAAGAGCTGGAGTTCGAAACGCTGCATCAAACGGTGTCGGAAAACCTCAACAAAGTGGAAGAGGTGTTTGGTGTTCATTACACAGATGAGATGCAGGAGCTTCTTTTGCAGATCGCGTTATTGTTTCTCGTGCGCATCCGACAAGGACACATTGTAGAAGCAGGAACTTCTGACAGCAGCCTCCTCCAAAAATCAGGAGAACTTCTTTACCAAACAGTGTTGGAAGACCATTGGCTGGCCGCTCATCCGGAAGAAGCGGTTTTCATCGGTCAATTCCTGTTCGGGGCAAACCGGCTGCGGGATGAGACGGAAACCGAAGCCCGGCTGGAACACTGTGTGGAAGAAGTCATCCACCGGTTTGAAAAGTTCGCTTCAGTGACATTCGATCAGCGGGGCCAACTGAAAAAAGATTTGATTCTCCATCTTAAGCCCGCGTTCTTCCGTATCATGTATGGGTTCCATACCTCCCTTTCCATATATGAAGACATCCAAAAGGATTATTCGGAAGTGTACGAACTCACGAAACTCGCGGTGCAGCCGTTTGAAGAGCTGCTCGGAAAACGAGTGCCGGAAAACGAGTTGGCACTGATCGCCATTTTGTTCGGTGGGTATTTGCGCCGGGAGAAAAATCCTTTGGTCCAACAAATGACGCTTCAAATCGTGTGTTCCAAAGGCATTGGGACGTCGCGTTTCATTGAAAACCAGTTGAAAGAACTGCTGCCGGGGCGGGTGGCGTTTCTGCCGCCGCTTTCGTTGAGGAAATTTGAAGAAAAGCAGCCTGACGCCGATTTGATCGTCACCACCATCCCTTTGGAAGCGAAAGGACGGAAAGTGGTGACGGTGGAGCCCTTGTTGACCCAAACGCAAAAAGAAGCCGTCCTCATGGAAATGGGATTGAGCACACAAAGCGTGTCTTCCCGGCCGATTGCTGATTTGCTGGATGTGATTGAACGGCATGCGACCATCCATAACAGAAGCGCATTGAAAGCCGATTTGGAACGTTTTTTGTATGCCAAATCTGCACCAGACAAACAACCCGGCGGAAAAAGTCTCTTGGATTCGCTTCCGGAGTCGCATATCCGGTTTGAAAAGCAGGCGGCAGACTGGCCGAGCGCCATTTGGAAAGCGGCTGAACCGCTGCTGGAAAAAGGGTTCATCACCGACGACTACCCGAGGGCGATGATTGAAAATATTTTGGAATTCGGACCTTATGTGGTCTTGGCTCCAGGAGTGGCGATGCCGCATGCGGAAGCCGCTAGAGGCGTCCGCCGGTCAGGGATGAGTTTGCTGCTCTTGGAAGAGCCAGTCCCGTTTTCCGATAAAGAACGAGACCAAATTTCTGTTGTATTGGTACTGGCTTCCGACAACCAGTCTGATCATTTGCAGGCCTTGCGGGAATGGGGAAAGATTATTGGGAAACCGTCGTTTCTCGAGAAACTGAAACAGGCTGCGCAAGCCAAAGACGTACGCGAACTTCTCGCTTCCATTTGAATGAGACTTCTCTTTTCGTAAAGAGGGGTCTATTTTTTTGCGCGAATAAATGAAAGAATTTGCTCTTTTTTCATTGAGGGGAACTTGGTATCTTAAAGGTGAAGAAAGCGATACCAAAAAGAGAAGAGGAGGCGAGTCATGTCTTTTTTGGATGAAACGCTTGTGCGGCTGAATGTGCAGGCGGAAAACGCAGAAGACGCCATCCGGCAGTCAGGAAGGTTGTTGGTCGAAGAAGGCTATGCAGAAGAAGGCTACATTCAGGCGATGGTGGATTCGTACCGGGAAAATGGAGCGTATTTTGTGATTGCGCCATCTGTGGCCATTCCGCATGCCCGGCCGGAAACCGGCGCGTTGGAGTCCGCCATTTCATTTGTGCAATTGACGGAAGGGGTGGCATTCGGCCACGAAGCAAACGATCCGGTCCGTCTGGTATTCGGGTTGTCGGCTGCGTCAAGTGAGGAACACGTCAAAGTGATCCAAAAAATCGCTAAGCTGCTGGGAAAAAAAGGCAACATTGACAAACTGTTGGAAGCCGATTCGTATGATGTGATTCATCAATTAAAGGAGGAAATAAAATGAAAATTTTGACGGTATGCGGTGTGGGGCAAGGAACCAGCTTGATTTTGAAAATGACGGTGGAAGATGTGCTGACGAAAATGGGTGTGCAGGCAGATGTTGAAAACACGGATGTCTCGACGGCTCGTGCCATGAACAGCGACATCATCGTATTGAGCCAAGATTTGGCCAACACATTGGGCGAAGAAACAGGCGCAGAAGTGGTCGTGGTAAACAACTACTTTGACGAAGACGAAGTGGAAGCCGCCCTCAGCAAAGTCATCAAATGACGAAAGGATGAGATAGAGTGGAAATCATCACATGGATAGCCAATAACTTTTTCGGCACACCTGCGATTCTCCTCGGTGTGATTGTGCTGATCGGTTTGCTGCTGCAAAAGAAACCGGCCAGCCAGGTCATCACCGGAACCTTCAAAGCCATCATCGGATTTTTGATCATCGACGCAGGTTCCGGAATCATCGTCGGCGCGTTGACGGTGTTCGAACCGATGTGGGCGGAAGTGTTCGGACTGGAGGCGACGGAGCTTGGTTCCTATATGGGGCAGGAAGCCTTCAACGCCCAGTTTGGGAGTGCCGTGACGCTTGCCATGACACTCGGCTTTTTGTTGAACGTGTTGTTGGCCCGTTTCACACCGTTCAAATACATTTATTTGACAGGGCACATGATGTTTTGGACCACGACAATTTTTGCCGGAACCATCGTCCAGGCCGCTGGAGGAGACATCGGATTTTGGCCACTGGTCTTGATGCTGACAGTCATTTTGGGAATTTACTGGACACTGCAGCCGGCAGTCACCCAGCCAATGGTGCGGCGCATCACCGGAGGCGACAAGATTGCCTTAGGGCACACCTCCGCGAGTGCCGGTCTCCTTGGGGCGTTGATGGGGAAACTGTTTGGGAACAAGGAGCAGGATTCTGAAAAGATCAAGATGCCAAGCGGATTGGAATTTTTGCGTGACAACAACGTCATCACCGCTTTAACCATGGCGCTATTGTTCTTGGTGGGAGCCGTCATCCTCTTGACGCGCGACACACCGGGAGCACAGGCTCTGATGGAAAGTGCTGGAAATCAAAGTTTTGTCGTCTATTCCTTGATCCAGTCGTTCCGCTTCGCAGCCGGTATTGCGGTTGTGCTGCAAGGGGTGCGCTTGTTTGTCGGTGAAATCGTACCGGCTTTCCGCGGAATCGCCACGAAAGTCGTCCCGGGCGCTCGTCCAGCATTGGATGCACCGGTATTGTACACCTATGCACCGAACTCTGTGATCCTTGGATTTTTGGGAGCCTTTCTTGGAGCCATCATTTGGCTGGTCGTTTTAGGTGCGACCGTCGGATATGTCTTCGTGCCGACGATGATCGTGTTGTTCTTCCATGGGGCAGTCGGGGGGATTTTCGGAAACGAAACCGGCGGAGTCCGCGGGGCGCTGCTGGGCGGGTTTGCGACAGCCACTCTCGTTGCCTGGGGACAATACTTCATGGTGTCGTTTTTGGTGGACACCACCGTCCCGGATACGGCGATGTGGGCGGCGGACTCGGACATGTTCCTCTTGAGCCCGATTATTCGCCTATTGGCAGAACTGTTCTTCTAATAAACTGAACCGGACGTCCCTTTTCACTATTAAAGAAGAGGGACGCTTTCTTGAAAGGAGAAACGAGATGGCATTTGTACGCACTTTTTTCAAAGACATGGACCCGAGCGAGATGGGGTTCACGTATTCCCACGAGCACATCGTCTGTGTGCCGCCGTATTGGTCGGAGCGGCAGGAAGACGATTTGCTGCTGGACAGCCGGGTGAAATCGCAAAAAGACGTGGAGGATTTCAAAGAAAACGGCGGACAGACCATTGTGGACGCCACTGCAGTCGATTACGGCCGGCGGGTGGAAGATGTGGCGGAAATCAGCCGCGAAACGGGCATTCATATCATCGGGACCGCCGGCTTCAACAAGAGTTTCTTGTGGAAAGCGGATTTGAAACCAACATTGAAATCGTTGGTAGGAGATTACCGGACATACGGGGAGTGGATCGAGAATGCCTCCATCAACCGCTTGGCAGAATTTGTGATCCGCGAAGTGGAAGAAGGACTGGAAGGCAGCGCGTACCGCGGAGGACAGGTGAAATTCGGGACGGGATACAACACGATTTCGCCGCTGGAAGAAAAAACGATCCGTGCCGTAGCGCGGGCACATTTGGAAACCGGCGCTCCTGTACACTCCCATACAGAAGCTGGAACGATGGCGTTGGAACAAATTGAAATTTTACGCGAAGAAGGCGTCAACATCGAATACCTTTCCATCGGGCACATGGACCGCAACCTGGACCCGTATATGCACCAAAAAGTGGCGGAAACCGGTGCATTCTTGTCGTTTGACGGGATCGGAAAAGTGAAGTATGCACCCGAAAGCGCCCGTATCGAAGCGATTTTGCAGTTGGTGGACAAAGGGTTTGAAGATCAAATTTTGGTGAGCGGCGACACCGCACGGAAATCGTACTACAAGCATTACGGTTATGGACTGGGGCTCGAGTACATCATCAAAAAATGGGTGCCGCGGTTCAAAGAAGAAGCTGACACCAAAGGATACGACGGCGACAAATTGGTGCGGAAAATTTTTGTCGACAACCCGCAGCGCTGCTTTGCGTTCAAGAAATGAGGGACGATATGCGTTACGCACAATTGACAATGGATGAAATCAAACAGTATTTGAACGAAGAGACACCGGTGATCTTGCCGATGGGAGCGGTGGAAGTCCATGGGCCGCATCTGCCGCTTGAGACCGACAATTTGCTGGCGGAACGGTACGCTGACTTGTTGGCGGAAAAAATTGGGGCGCTCGTTTTGCCGGTGTTGCCGTACGGACAAGTGTGGAGCCTGCGGAATTTTCCGGGCAGTTTGACGGTGTCGGATGAGACGATGGCGGCATTTTTGTTTGAGATGGGAGAGAGTGTGTACCAACAGGGAACGCGTATGGTCATATTTTTCAGCGCCCATTTAGGCAACATGGCGGCCATGAAGACGGCCGGGCGCAGACTGTATGATGCGTACCCAGATATCAAAATGCTGTACTTGTTTTATCCGAATTTGCTGAAGTTTGCCCAAGACATCCGGGAAGGGAAAAGCGCGCACCACACGTATGTGCATGCGGAGGAAGTGGAGACATCGTTGATGCTCTATTTGGCTCCGGAAGCCGTCGATATGGATAAAGCGATTGATGACCCGCCGGAGATTCCGCTTTCTGCGGATTTTACGCCTACGCCTTGGGAGACCTTTACGGAATCAGCGGTATTAGGGGAAGCGACGCTCGCTTCCAAGGAGAAAGGCCAGTATTTGGTGGAAAAGACATTGGAACAGGCAGTTCGTTTGATTGAACAACTGAAGGAGTGAAGCGCATGATTGACGCGTATTTTGAAAAAGCAGGTCAACTGATGGAACAGGTCAGGGAGTCACAAAAAGAAGCGATGCTGGAAGCCGGCAGGAAAATTGCCGAATCGATTGGGCAAGGGGGAATCGTCCATTTGTTTGGGTGCGGGCACTCCCATATTTTGAGCGAAGAAGTGTTTTACCGCGCAGGCGGGCTGGCGGCGATCTCTCCGATTTTGCACGAACCGTTGATGCTGCATGAAGGAGCATTACGGTCGTCCCAGTTGGAAAGGAAGAACCACTACGCGGAAGAATTTCTGCCGTCTGTTTCGTTCCAATCCGGGGATGTTTTGATCGTCATGTCGACTTCCGGACGCAATCCGGTGCCGGTGGACGTTGCATTGTGGGCAAAGGAAAAAGGCGTTTATGTGGTGGCGTTGACCTCAATAGCGTATTCCGACAGCCAGCCTTCGAGGCATGAGAGCGGCAAACGGCTGTATGATGTAGGAGATGTGGTGATTGACAACAGGGTGCCGCCGGGGGATGCTGCTTTGGAACTGGACGGAGTGCCTGTCCCATTTGCTCCAGTGTCCACGTTAATCGGAACCGCGATCATCCAATCGGTGTTGGCACAGGCGGTCGAAGAGATGGTGAAAAACGGTGTGGAACCGCCCGTCTTTTTGAGCGGAAACATCGAGGGCGCCGACGAACACAACCAGCGTCTGGCTGAGCGCTATGCAAAACGGGTGCCGCTGCTGACTGCGGGATTGAAAGAAGAGTGATTGAATGTGTAGGGAGAGGCCGAAACTTTTTCGGCCTCTCTTTTTTCTATTTCAAACTCATCTCGCTTTTTGTAGGCTGAGTTTGAAATAGAGAGCTCGTAATTTAAACTGGGCTCACTTTTTTGACGCTGAGTTTGAAATAGATGCGTTTTAACTTAAACTGGGCTCGCTTTTTTAACGCTGAGTTTGAAATAGAGGCTCCATAACTTAAACTCAGCCCATTGTTAAAGTTGGGAGATTCATCTTTCGCGGAATCTGAGTTTGAATTATCATCCATCTTACAAAGAAAATAGCAGTTATTTATTACAAATTTTTACAAATCGGTTAAACGCGAGCGTTTCTCACCACTTTTTTTTGAATCGTTGTTAGGGTGGAAATTGGCACCAAAATAATCAATTTGCAGAAAGTGAGGAATGAGTGGTCTTATGCAGAAAAAAGCAGGACAAAAAGTGAACAAGAAATGGGTGGCGGCGGCTGCCACAGCGGCATTGATTGGAGCAGGCGGGGTTATCCCATTTGCCGGTCCAACGACTGTACACGCAGCGGAGGAAAGCAGCGTCCCGGCTTGGAGCGCAAACTCGGTTGAAGAAGTGGCACAAGAATTGGAAATCCAAAATGCCGAACAAACCCTTTCCTACCAAATTCAATGGGGCGACACGTTGAGTGCATTGAGTGCAGCAACGGGAGTGTCTGTCGCAGAAATTGCAGCGCAAAACAACATAGAAAATCCTGATTTGATTTACGCAAATGAGTACTTATACGGCTCTTCAGCAGTAAATCAAGAAGTTGAAGAGACACCAGTTGAGCAAACCGAAGCTGTAGAAGCAGCAGAGCAAACCGAAGAAGCAGCTGAACCAGAAGAGCCGGTTGAAACGGATGAAGCAGAAGAAGTGACTGAAGAGGAAGAAGTGGATGAATCCGCGCTGCCTGCTCCAGGTGAAACAGTGGAACCGATGGAGATGACAGAAGAAACGCCTGTCGCAGAAATTGTGCTGCCGGAAGATCCAGAAGAAGAAGTGGTTGAAGAGGTCCTTCCAGAACCAGAAGAATTGGAAGAAGTTGAAGTTCAAGAGGTCACAACAACCGATGAAATGGTGGATCCGAACGACCAAATCGTGACGGAACAGCTGGTTGCTGTGGTGACGGAGCCGGAATCACACAAAGAACCATCTGAAGCATTCATCATGCCGGCGCAAGGACGGTTGACCTCCGGATACGGGTACCGCAACCATCCAATCAGCTCAATCAGAAGATTGCACGCTGGAATCGATATCGCTGGCGGCGGACCAGTCTCAGCGGTTCAAAGTGGGACAGTTGTCGCAGCGCAGTATGACAGCGGCTGGGGCAATTACGTGAAAATCGATCACGGAAACGGCCTCCAAACGTTGTATGCTCATTTGCAAGACGGAAGCACACAAGTGTCTGTCGGCGATCAAGTTTCCCAAGGCCAAACTATCGGCACAATGGGTAGAACAGGTTCTGCCACAGGCGTCCACTTGCATTTTGAAGTATACGTCAACGGCATCCAAGTCGACCCTGCTCCATATTTGCCGAACGTCTAAATCGATTGCATCACGATAAAAAGATCTCCTAAAAGATTCAGGTCCTTTAGGAGATCTTTTTTAGTATGCGCAATCTTTACCAGCCGACGATGGAACCGTCTGTCCGGGATTCCGTTCCGCCGACCAACACACCGGTCTCGGGATCCCGCCAGATGATTTGACCGCGTCCAAAACTGTTGTTTTCCACTTCGATTTGGATCTCATGTCCTTTTTCCGCGAGCTCTTCCGCCAAGTAATGAGGGAAGGTGTTCTCGACAGAGACTGTCTTGTCTTTGAGCCATTGCCACCTTGGGGCATCCAGCGCCGCTTGTGGATTGAGGTGGAAATCCACAGTGTTGCTCACCACTTGGACATGGGCTTGCGGCTGCATCGCCCCGCCCATTACGCCAAACGGTCCCACCGGCTGTCCGTCTTTTGTCAAAAAGCCGGGGATAATCGTATGGAATGTTTTCTTCCCGCCGGCTAAGGCATTGACGTGTGTTTCGTCCAGCGAAAAATCGTGTCCGCGATTTTGCATGGCGATTCCGGTTCCCGGAACGACCACACCGGACCCGAATCCCATGTAGTTGCTTTGAATCAATGAAACCATGTTGCCGTCTTTATCGGCTGTGGCCAAATAAACCGTCCCGCTTCCGAAAGGCTCACCTGCTTCAGGAATTTGAGCGTACTCTGAAATCAACTCCCGCCGCTTGTCCAAATACGCTGGATCGAGCAAATTGGCAGAGGGAAACGGCATATGGATTTCTTCAGTAACGTATTGTTTGGCATCGGAAAACGCCAATTTGATGGCTTCGATTTGCTTATGGTACAACTCGACGTTTCCTTTGGAAGAAAAGGTATACTCATCCAACAGCCCCAGCGCTTCAAGAGCGACGATGCCTTGACCATTTGGCGGAATCTCCCAGACATCATAGCCATGATACCGGGCGTGGATGGGATCGACCCATTCAGGCCGGTACGCCGCTAAATCTTCATGGGACAAAAATCCGCCTGCTTCTTTGGACGCGCGGACCATTTTTTGAGCCAGCGCTCCATGATAAAAGGATGCGGATGTTGTCTCGGCGATTTCCCGCAGTGTCGCTGCATGACGGGGTGACGACCAGATTTCCCCCACTTTTGGCGCTCTTCCATCGGGAGCGAAGACGGTGAACCATTCCGAAAGTTCCGGCAACTTTTCCTTGGCCGCTTCATATTTGACAAACGCTTTTTTCCAAAATTTCGCAATGGTGGGGGAGACGGGGAACCCTTCTTCTGCATAAGAGATGGCCGGCTCCAAGAGTTCTTCAAATGGGAGGACACCGAAGCGGTCGGATAATTCCGCCCAAGCACCGGGAGCGCCCGGCACAGTGACGGGAATCCAACCATATGTCGGCATCGTCTCGTGGCCTTTTTCCTTGAGGGCATCAATGGAAATGGATTGAGGCGACTTGCCGCTCCCGTTCAATCCGTGTAGCTCGCCTTTTGTCCAAACGAGGGCAAAAGCGTCTCCGCCGATGCCGTTGGTTGTCGGTTCCACCACTGTAAGGCAGGCGGCAGTGGCGATGGCTGCGTCAATGGCGTTGCCGCCTTTTTGCAAAATGCTCAGTCCCGCTTGAGCGGCTAACGGCTGGGAGGTGGCCACCATACCGTTTTTGGCATAGAGCGGTTTTCGGGAGATAGTATACGGATTGGATGGATTGGTCAAAAATTTCATGCGGACAGTCCCTTCTGGTTTTTGGTATGTATAAACCAGAATACCACTCTTTAAAACGTTTGGCGACGGAGAAATGTTTGCGGTACCAGCTGAAACGAAAGAAGGAGAACAGGATGAAATCCCGTTCTCTTTCTTTTTGACCTATGGATTTGAATAAAAAAGCCTCTATCTTAAACTCAACTCTTTTTTTGAGCGTGAGTTTAAGATAGAGGCCGCCTAAATGAAACTCGAGCCTCATTTTGAACCGTGAGCTTCATATAGAGGGGTGCTAATTTAAACTCAGCTTCTTTTGCAGGCCTCGAGTTTAAGATAGCCGCTCTTTGAAAGAAGGGGAGCTTATACAATTTTCCTTTTTGGCGCTAAAAGAAAAACAATGCAAAAAGTCATTGGTAACGCATACAAACTTTGCTATGCTGAACGTATAAGTATACGAAAAGCAGTTTGGAGAGGGGCTTTTTATGGAATAAAAAAAGAGCGTTGATGATTTTGTAAGCGGTTGCCACGACACTTACTTAAAAAGGAGACGGTTAACATGAAGTCATCAAATAATTTTGTTGAAGACAAGCTGATGCCGATTGCCGCGAAAATGTCCGCCAACAAGGCGTTGATTGCCGTACGTGACGGGATTACGCTGGCTATGCCGTTGATCATTATCGGGTCCTTGTTCATGATCATCGCCAGTTTCCCGATTCCAGGTTGGTGGGAAGCATGGCTGGGAGAAATTGGGGTTGCTCCTTACCTTTGGAAAGGCGTGGACAGCAGTTTCGGGTTGATCGGTTTGGTTGCCAGTTTCGGGATCGCCCAAAGTATGGCGAACCAGTATGGAGCGGATGGAGTGGCCGCAGGAATCATTTCGCTTTCTTCATTCATTACGGTTACTCCTTTTGTGACTGGGGAAACTGGAACAGGTATCACGGTGTCCCGCATGGGGGCAGCCGGGTTGTTCGTTGCGATCATCCTCGGACTGCTTTCCGGGTACATTTACCAATGGTTCATTGCCCGCGACTTGCAAATCAAAATGCCGGACAGTGTTCCCCCGGCAGTGGGAAGAAGTTTCAGCGCCATCATCCCGGGAGCCTTCATCATCACGATGTGGCTCATTATTTCGAGTGTGCTGGATGCAACGGGACTTCCGGATCTGCACAATTTGGCTCAAGCCATCTTGGGTGGACCATTGAGTTTGTTGGGTAGTAACGTGTTTGGAACGATGCTCATGGCAGGGTTGAACAGTATGTTCTGGTTTGTGGGGCTCCACGGCGGAAATACGGTGAACCAAATTATGAGCCCGATTTGGCTGGCCAATTTGGATGAAAACATCGCAGCTTACCAATCCGGAACAGAACTCCCGCATATCATCACCACACCTTTCATGGATAACTTTGTCTACATGGGAGGCGGGGGCGCCACACTTGGTTTGGTCATTGTGCTGGCAGTCTTGGCGCGGAAAAGAAAGGCTTCCAAGCAAACGAAAACGTTGGCGCCGTTGACACTGGTTCCGGGAATCTTCAATATCAACGAGCCGGCCATGTTTGGGATTCCAGTTGTATTGAACCTATTGCTGATCGTGCCGTTCATCTTGGCGCCGATTGTCAACGTCCTTATTGCCTATACCGCCATGTCGATCGGGCTTGTCCCGCTCACACGAGTCGCCACCGCTTGGACGATGCCGCCGATCCTCAGCGGATTCTTGACAACAGGAAGCATCGCCGGAGCGTTGCTGCAAGTGTTCATGATTGTGGTGAATGTCCTCTTGTACCTGCCGTTTTACTATGCGGTGGAGAAAAACAATTTGAGGCAGGAAGAAAAAGAAACCAGTGAACAGCTGAAAGAAGAAACCGTCTGAAGACTGCACCTCCAAAGATACCCTCTTTGGGGGTGATTTTTATATTGTTATACCTGTCCCGTTTTGGTAAAGTAAGCGTATACTTTAACCTCTTCAGTTTTACCTCTTGTATAACACCTCGTCACACCACATCTCTCACCGAAAGGCGGATCACCATGACCAAAAACAGAACCATCATCGGTTTCAGAAACGGCTTTTTCCTGTCGTCCATCCTTTGGGGCATCATCGGACTCTTTTTCCGGCTTCTCTTTTACTGAAATCAGTATGCCTATACCCGCGGAAGGGTAGAGCCTTCTGCGGGTATTTTGTGTTGTGTTTTTCCAAAGAACTGATTAGAATGAGAGCAGCGTTTGTAGGAGAAGGAGAATCGAAATGAAGAAACGACTATGGCCTCTATTGCTGATGATGCTTGGTTTCCTGCTGTCAGCTTGCGGACCGCTCGAAGCGGTACTGGAAGAAGTGGCCCAGATGGAAACCACTACGGTGGATGAGGAAACTCTTGATGAAGACGGTTATTACAGCAGTCCGGAAGATGTGGCGCTTTACTTGTACACGTTTGAAACCTTGCCGGACAATTACATCACAAAAGCGGAAGCGCGCGACTTTGGATGGGAAGCCAGTGAAGGCAATTTGTGGGAAGTCACCGATCAGCTGATCATCGGCGGCGACCGTTTCGGAAACCGGGAAGGCTTGCTTCCCGAAGCGCCGGGCAGACAATATTACGAAGCCGACGTCAATTACAACGGCGGGTACCGCGGGGAAGAACGGCTCGTCTACTCCAATGACGGATTGATTTACTATACCGATGACCACTACGACAGCTTCACGCTGCTTTACGGGGAGGAATAACATGCAGACCATACAATTGGACGGTACACATATGCAAACGAAAGAACGGCTTCATGCGTATCTGCATGCCCAGCTGCCTTTGCCGGGTTATTACGGCTGGAACTTGGATGCGTTGTACGACGCACTGACGTCTTACGACAAACCATTGTCCATCATGCTGATCAACAAGCCTGAATTGTTGAATCAGCTGGGCACATACGGCGAAACCTTTGTCCAGACACTGAGAGACGCTTCAGAAGTGAATCCACAAGTGGAATTCAAAGTCATCTAAACTCAAAAGACCTTGCGTATCACAACGCAGGGTCTTTTTTCGTATAATGAAGAAAAGAAAGGAGGGCGCAGATGAACTGGCGAACGGTATTTTTGGTGATGGGACTTGTCTTGTCTGCAGCCTCTAAATGGCTGCAGCTCCGCTATTCCTCCGTTTGGGGAGATGTGATCATTCTTCCGGCTGCGGTCTTTTTCGTATTGGCGGTGCTGCTTTCGATCCCTTCTTTTCAAAATTATTTGGCTGAAAAGTCGACAAGGAACCGCGCAAAAAGATTTGCGCTCTTCAGCTGCCTGACCATTTTAAGTTTTCAACTGTTCACCATGATGACATTTGGAAGAGGCTTTGCTTGGGGATGGGTATTCCTGGTTCCAGTATTGATTTTTGCCGGTTCAGCTGTGTACGTGTGGCGTCATTTATCACAACTCTGAAAATAAAGTGGAGTTATGAAGAATAACTCGCTTTATTTCTCACAATCCGCCCCAACGAAGAGGAGTTATGATAATTAAATGCGTTTATTTCTCATAACTTCCTTTTACAGGACCGGGTTATGAGAATTAAGCACCTTTTTAGAAGCAGGGAGCGCAGGTTCTCTGCTTCTTTTTTTGTCCATTCATGAAGTGAGCCTCGAAATGAGCGCCACTCTATGAATTGACGCTTTCTCGTTTCCATTTTTACCAAAGATTTATAAAGTTTGCACGTTCCTTACGGTATTTTGGGGCTAGTTTTTACAATCCAAACCTATACTTGGGTTGTGAGCACGAAAGGAAAGGGAGAGTGCGATGATGGTAACGGCGCATTCCGGAAGCGACGGCACTCCGGAGAACAGTCTTGTCTTTTTGGAAGAGATGCTGGATGGGAAAGCTGCGTGTGTAGAGGTGGACGTGCGGCGGGCGGAGTCAAACGTGTTGTACTTAAGTCATGATGCACAAGAAAACATCGATGGGCTGGTGACGCTGGAAGAGGCGTTCGAGCGGATGGCGTGGGACGAGGAATGCTGGATCAACTGTGATTTGAAAGAAGGGCATTTGGAGCAGCCGGTGTTTGATTTGGCCAAGAAGTACGGTATTTGGGACCGGCTGATTCTTTCAGGAAGTGTCTATATCTCTCAGCTGCGGACGGTCCGCGAGCGGGGAAAGGTGTTTTATAATCCTGAAAACTTGATTCCCAATATGTCCAGTACGTTTACAAAAAGGAACTTGGACGAGCTGCTGGCGTTTTGCAAAAAGAATGCGATTCAAACACTGAATGTCAATCATCACTTTGCGGAAGAATGGGTGATTGACCACTGTCGCCAAGAAGGGATCGGGCTTTCCGTGTGGACGGTGAACGATCTGAACCGGATCGATTGGTTCAAATCCCAAGGTGTCCGCAATGTCACGACTCGGCGCGCGAAGGTTTACCAAGAAAGGGAGCAGATGAAAGAAGAGGTGAGGAATGCATGATTGAATCGAAAAACAATGCGGCGAACCAGCGGGCGTTGGAAAAACGGACGCCGGTTTGGACGGCGATGGGCGAAGTCGTCACCAGCTTTTTCAAAGGATTGAACGTGCGGCGCTTTTATCATGGAGTAGGAAAGAAGAAGTTTTTTGAATTTCTCTTGTTCGCTGTTTTCTTGTTGTTCTTTTACGGACCGCTGATGAACACGTTCATGCTGGCGTTTGCCAATATTTACCAATTCCCGGACGTGGTGCCGCGGGAATTCGGTTTCCAGTGGTGGGACTTCGTGTTGTCCCAAAACACACTCGTTGAATCCATCGCGACCTCTTTCTTGTTGGCGGCGGGAACGACAGTGGTGTCACTGATTGTGTGCCTGCCGGCGGCGTATGCGTTGGCGCGGTTTGATTTCAAAGGCAAGAAGCTCTTTATGTTTTCCTTTTTGCTGTCCAATGCATTTCCAAAAATTGGACTGTACACCGCGATGGGCATCATTTTTTACCGTTTCAACCTGATGGGGACGATTCCGGGAGTGGTGATTGTTCATTTAATCAACTCGTTATTGTTCATGATCTGGCTGCCGGCCGGGGCGTTCCGGAATGTCCATTCCCAGCAGGAAGAAGCGGCGCGGGATGCCGGGGCCTCGCCATTTCAGACATTTGTCAAAATCACGCTGCCGCTTGCGGCACCGGGAATCGCAGTGGCTTCCATGTACACGTTCCTCGGGTCGTTGGAAGAAGCGCAAGGCACGTTGCTGGTCGGCTTCCCCGAAATCAATACGATGGCGACATCAATGTACGGCGTCATTTTGGATTACCCAGCAACAGCAGGCGCGGTGTTCGCGTTGATTTTGATCATTCCGTCGCTTGTCGTTGTCTTGTTGTTCCGCAAATATTTGGTGCCGTCATCGATCGGAAAGAGTTTGACAGGAAAGTGAGGAAAACACAATGAAAACAGCCACACCGAAAGTGGAAATCAAACAACTGGCTAAAGTGTACCCAAACGGCGACGGAGTCCGGGACATCAACTTGGACATCCGGGAAGGAGAAATCATCACGCTCTTGGGTCCTTCTGGATGTGGGAAGACGACCATATTGCGCGCTTTAGGAGGATTTATCGATGTGACACGGGGAAGCATCTCCATCAATGGGGAAGAGGTCACCCATTTGCCGCCGGAACAGCGTCCCACAGGAATGGTGTTCCAAAGCTACAACTTGTGGCCGCACATGACGGTGGAAGAAAACTTGGCGTTCGGATTGAAACTCCGGAAGACTCCTAAGAAAGACATCAAGCGCCGCATCGAAGAGATGCTCGAGATCATGCGCCTGCCGGGAACCGAGAAGAAATACCCGAATCAATTGTCCGGAGGCCAGCAGCAGCGGATTGCCATTGCGCGCTCTCTTTTATTGGAGCCGGCCGTTCTGTTGATGGACGAACCGTTTTCGGCGCTAGATGCCAAAATCCGAATGCAGATGCGGGAAGAGTTGAAACGAATCCAGGCGGAACTCAATATCACCGTGGTATTTGTGACGCACGACCAAGAAGAAGCGATGTCCTTGTCGCACCGGATTGTGGTGATGGACAAAGGGAAAATGGCGCAAGTGGGCACGCCGGCAGAAATTTACGACAAACCGGCTTCCACCTATGTCGCGTCTTTCATCGGCGAAATGAACTTTTTGGAGCGGGGCGGCGAACAGTTGGCTTTCCGCCCGGAAGACGTCAGCATCCATACAGACGGAAACGGGATGCGCAGCGGTGTCATTCGAAGCATCATGCTGTTGGGGCACTATGCATCGGTCACCATCCAGACGGAAAACACAACGATCAAAGCATTCGTTCCGCGGCATGAAACCGTGGAGCTGGAAGAAGGACAGACCATTTCATTTGATTTGAACAAACTATTGACCTACAAAAAAGGAGCGTAAACCATGTTGAAAAAGAAGAAGCATATGGGGTTGTTGATGGCAGGAGCGGCTTTGCTGGCGGCATGCGGAAACGATGCAGCAGCTGGAGAAGACGGGAAAGACGTGGTGACACTGTGGGCAGGCGGATCGGATAATGTCCGGATCGCTATGGAATCGGTTGTCGATGCCTTCAACGACAGCGAGTACGGCGAGGATTACGAATTGGAACTCGAATACATACTGTCCGGATCAGGCACCCAAAGTCTCCGCGACCGCATTGTTGCCGCACAAAAAGCGGGGGAAACCGACACCGACTATGACTTGATTCTCACATCCGACTCGGAATTTGTTTCGTACGTCGAAGAGGGCGGGGAAGACATCTTCACGCCGGTTGACTTTGAAAAAGTACCGAATGCGGAAAACTTACAAGCCTCTGTATCCGTCGGGGAAGACTATTTGGTGCCTTACAGAGGAACGACCGTTGTTTTGGCCTACAATTCCGACAACGTTCCCACTCCTCCAAAAACAGCGGACGAGTTGTACCAGTGGATCAAAGACAATCCAGGGCGCTTTGCGTACAACACGCCCGGTTCCGGAGGGGCGGGCAGTTCGTTTGTGACGACGGCGGTGTACAACTCGCTTCCCGAAGAAGCCTTGACGTCTCAAGATGAGTCGTGGAAAGACCAATGGGACGAAGGGTTCGGCCTATTGGAAGAGCTGCACCCGCATATGTACCAGTCAGGCGGGCAAGTCGTTTATCCAAACAAAAACCAAGGCACGCTGGATTTGTTGGCGAACCAAGAAGTGGACATCATCCCGGCGTGGGCAGACATGGTGATCCAGCAGATCGGTCAAGGCACGCTGCCTGAATCCACTAAAATCGCGCAGATCGACCCGAGTTTCACAGGGAACGTCGATGCGATGGTGATGCCGTCGATCGGAAGCGATGTGGAAGGCGCGCATGCCGTGATGGACTTCATGCTGACAGAAGAAGCACAAAGCATTTTGCTGGACGAGATGGCGGCCATTCCGTTGATCGATGCGGCGAACTTGGAATCTGAAAACTCCGCACTCTTGGAAGGCTTGGACGTCAGAGAGTTCCGCGTCTCCAGTCTCGGCACACTCGGCACCGAACTCAACGAACGGTGGGATCAAGACATCGCATCGCTGCAGTAGAAAGGAAGAACCCTCATGAGCAGCCAGAAACTCAAAAAATGGACACCGTATTTGCTGACCGCTCCGTCTTTGCTGGTCGTTGTCTTGTTCGTGATCTACCCGATTCTCAACTCGGTATTCAGAAGCTTCCAAAATAAAGAAACAGGCGGCTTCACACTCGAGCATTACCAGTACTTTTTAACGGACCCTTTGCAGCAAAGCAACATCCTCTACACCTTGAAAATCGTGCTGTGGACCGTCCTCATCACGCTCGTGTTCAGCTACTTGCTGGCGCTGTACCTTCGTTTTTCGGGAAGCCGTTTGAGTAAGTGGATGGGCATGCTGACGCTGTTGCCGCGCTTCATTCCAGGACTCGTGGCCGTCTATGCCGTCATCTTGGTGATCCGCGATTCAGGAGTCATCAACCGCTTGGGTATGCTCGTGGGACAAGAGTGGCAATTGGGATGGATGTTCAACGAAAAAGGGATTATCTTGATGAACATTTGGTTCAATATCCCGTTTTCGACACTGATCATCTTCGCTTCCTTATCGGGCATTCAGCAGTCCATCATCGAAAGCGCGAAAGATGTCGGCGCCAGCAAATGGCAGATTTTCCGCTCGATGATTTTACCGCTGTCTTACAAAGACGCGCTGGTCGCTGTGACGTTTACATTCATGGGCAATGTCGGTTCGTTCACGACGCCGTTTCTGATGGGCGGCAACTCACCGAAGATGCTCGGCATCGCCTTATACGACCAATTCAACAGCTACATGGATTACGAACGAGCCGCCGCCTTGTCGGTGTTGATGTTCCTAATCTGTTCCTTGTCCGCAGTGGTTTATATTTACAGCAACTTGAAAGAGAAAGAATGGGAAAAGAGAGCTTAGTCAATGCAAAAAGAGACAGGGATTTGTTCCCGTCTCTTTTTTTGCGCTCGGAAAATTACGGATTCGACCAACTCGAGTCCAATTTAGTTTTGAATAAAAAGGAGGCTATTTCAAACTCGGAGATTCTTGTACAGCTTGAGTTTGAAATACAGAGGGTCTATTTCAAGCTCGCACCTATTTCGGAACCGTGAGTTTAACTTAGAGGGGGTCTATTTCAAGCTCGACTCAGTTTTAGGACCGCGAGTTTAATATAGAGGGAATTTATTTCAAATTCGCTTTGCGGAAGAGGGCATCCGCAAAGTTTTTTTTGATTGATTCCAGCTCAAAAAGAAATTGGCCCTCGAGTTGGAATCAAAACGCTGATTGATTCCAACTCAAAAACGGAACTGCCACTGAGTCGGAATCAAAACCTCGTTTGATTCCGACTCAACTAGAAATGGTTCATCGAGTTGGAACCAAACGTTTTTCTGGACGCGGGATGACTCTTCATTCCCCAAGTAAGCGCTGGTTTACGATAAGTTAACAGAGGTTGCGTAAAGCTAACGGTTTTTTAGGAAAAGAGTTTACATACGGAAAGTAGAATAAGGATAGGAAGATCATGTAAGAAAGAAGGGGTTGGCAATTAAAGCGATCATCAATCAACAGCTGGTGTTGACGCCGGCGGACAATCAGACGAACATTCCATTGACGTTTCAACTGGAGAAGGAATACGAACGGCTGGTCATTGAGTTTGCGTATGGACCGAGTCATGCGACGGAAGCGGAAGCCTTCGAGCAGGTGAGAGAGGCTTTGGGAAACTATTTTCCTTCCGATGAACCGGTGGCGGATGAACTGGTGCGCGCTCATCTGCCTGTGGAGAACTTGGTGACGCTGTCTCTCTCGTATAACGGGGAGTATTTAGGCGCGCGGCATACGAAAGAACGCGACTTGAAAGTGGTGCTGTCAGAAGAAAAAGCGAGTTTAGGATTTGCGCCGCAGCCGATTCTTCCAGGGAAATGGGAAGTGCAATTGAATGCGCACAGCGTGGCATCAGAAAAAGTAATAGCCAATTTGCGTGTTTGTGCGGAAGGAGTGAGCGTGGATGAACCAGTACGCAGTGGAATTGCACAGCCACACGAATCACAGTGACGGCGACTTTACAGTGGATGAACTCCATCAGCAAGCGCTGGAGTATGGATACGACGGCTTGATTTTGACGGATCACAATACGGCGTCAGGATACAAGGAATTGGAAGAACGGGCAGAAGAAAGCCGGCTCGTGACTCTGGGCGGCATCGAGTGGACCACGTATTTCGGGCATATGCTCGTCCATGATGCCAAACGGCTGGTGGACTGGCGGACGGCCAAGCCGGATACGATTGATCAGCACATTTTGGAGGTGAAAGAAGCGGGCGGGCTGGTCGGCATCGCGCATCCGTATGCGGTGGGGAGCCCGATGTGCACCGGCTGCCACTGGTCGTTCAATGTGACGAATTGGGACAACGTCGATTACATCGAGGTTTGGAACTCAGTCAGTCCTGACGATCAGTATTGGAGCTGGGATGCGTACAGTCTGTGGGCTGGTCTTTTGGACCGCGGCACCCGGATATCGTGCAGCGCCGGCAGGGACTGGCACCGGAAGGAGCCGATGGAAGAAAATCCGGCGATCACGTATGTGGAAACTGAGGGCCCGCTGATCAAATCGAGTTTTCGCGGCGCGTTGGAACAGGGGGCCTTTTACATCACGCTGGGCCCATCGCTCGATTGGGCGATTGAACAAAACGGGCGCTATGTCCGAATGGGTGAAACATTGAAGGCTGGTCAAGGACAGCTGCAGTTGAGTGTGCTGCCGGTCATGAATAAAACACTGCGGAAGTTTGCACCAAAAGTGGAGCGGGTGAAAGTGATTCACAACGGAAAAGTCTGCGTGGACGAACAGGTGGAAGAAGAGACCGTATCCGTTCCGCTGGAATTGGCTCCCGGTTATGTGCGTGTGGAACTGTGGGGAACCATCAAAGGAAAAAGCAACGAACTGTTGACCATATCCAATCCGATTTACATTGACTGAGAAAGGGAATTAAAAAAAGAAGAAGCGGGGCTTTAAGATAAGCGCCGCTTCTTCAGTCTGCTTATTTCAATAATGATTTCGCCAGTTCCATCCGCATCGTCACATTCGGGTTGACCACTTGGCAGGCATGCAGGTTCCCGGCCATCGATAAGAGCATGCCGGCTTGGTTGAATGTCAGCTCGGATTTTTTCTGAATCAGGTCCGCCATGTTTTCCGTGGCGAGACGGCCCGCTTCTTCCAATGTGGCCCGCGAACCGATCGTGATCCACAAGTCATCGGTTTCGACCAACGGCACAGGAAGATCAAAGTTTTTGACAACTTCGACTGTCACTTCGACTTCGCCTGGAATTTCCAGTCCGTCACCCATGATTTCTCCGTCACCCATCGCCGCATGCAAGTCGCCCATCGCAAGCAGGGCACCTTCCACGTTGACCGGCAAATAAAGTGAGGCACCTTCCGCGATGCGGGTGGTGTCCATGTTGCCGCCGTGGTCATGAGGCGTGCCGGTGTTCACCGGTTCGCCGGCTGGAGCGGTCCCGATAACGCCGATCATTTTCCGCAAAGGAACGTTGATGCCTTTGTACTCGACATGGTCATCGGTCACTTTGCAGATTACGGTTTCTTCTTCCACGATGCTGCCCGACAAATTGCCCAAACCTGGTGCCGTCACAATGACACCTTGATCCGGAAGCGTGATGGAATGAATCGTAACTTTCAACGTGTCGCCTGGCTCTGCGCCGTTGACGAACAAGGGGCCAGTCGCCGGATTGACTTTGCTGAAATCAATCGCACTCACCAAGTCCTCGCTTGATTGGACGGTATTTGAAAAACAGTCCAACGTTTCAAAAACGACCGTCGCTCCGCTGTCCACAGAGAGTGCCGGTTTATTCGCTTTTTCCATACTGAAAACAACGTGCTCACTGGAAATTCTCATCTCTTTTCCCCCTAGAAAAGTAATCAATGTTCACTTTGATTATGAAGGGTTTGCGCAAATAAGTCAAAGCGGGATTGGATTTATAACGGATGTAAGGAAATATTTTCTTTAATCAAATATTGACGAAAACATTTCCAAAACGTATACTAGGCGTACAAAGGTTTCACATTAGGAGGGGAAAAGAATGAATAGATTTTTTGAGAAAGCCCAGCAGTTTGGGAAATCGTTTATGCTGCCGATCGCCATTTTGCCGGCAGCGGGGTTGTTGTTGGGAATCGGGGGAGCTTTATCAAACCCGAATACTGTAAACGCTTATCCGGTTTTGGACGTTGCTTGGCTGCAAGCCGTTTTTACCATCATGGCGAGCGCGGGCAATATTGTCTTTGCCAACTTACCGATCATTTTTGCGGTAGGGGTAGCCATCGGGTTGGCCAAATCCGATAAAGGCACAGCCGGCTTAGCTTCGTTGATCGGGTATTTCGTCATGCACGCCACGGTGAATGCCATCTTGACCATCACCGGCAATTTGGCCGCAGAAAACATGGCGGCTGTCGGACAAGGAACAACAGTCGGCATCCAATCGTTAGAAATGGGTGTGTTCGGGGGAATCATCATTGGGATTGTGGCTTCCATCCTGCACAACCGGTTCAACAAAATCGAGCTCCCGCAGTTTCTCGGCTTCTTCGGAGGGTCGCGTTTTGTTCCGATCATCACATCCGTTGCAGCTATCGCAGTAGGGGCGGTTATGTATTTTGTCTGGCCATTGTTCCAGCAGCTGATCGGCGGATTGGGAGATTTGGTCAACGCCACAGGATACATCGGAACATTGATTTACGGGTTCGTTTTACGTATGCTTGGACCATTGGGCTTGCACCACATTTTTTACTTGCCGTTTTGGCAAACAGGATTGGGCGGCACGATGGAAATCGGCGGCGAAGTGGTGCAGGGAACACAAAACATCTTCTTTGCTCAGCTGTCTGATCCGTCCACTCAAGAATTCTACATCGGCACATCCCGCTTCATGTCGGGGCGTTTCATCACCATGATGTTCGGGATGGTCGGAGCCGCATTGGCCATGTACCGTACAGCCAAACCGGAAAACAAAAAGATTGTCGGCGGTTTGATGCTGTCCGCTGCATTGACATCCTTTTTGACAGGAATCACGGAGCCGATTGAATTCTCATTCTTGTTTGTTGCTCCGCTGTTGTATGTGGTTCACGCATTGTTTGACGGATTTGCCTTCATGCTGGCGCACATTTTTGAAATCACGATTGGCCAAACGTTCTCAGGCGGATTTATCGACTTCATTTTGTTCGGCGTCTTGCAAGGGAATGCCCGCACCAACTGGGTGTATGTCCTTTTGATTGGAACAGCGTGGTTCTTCTTGTACTACTTCACATTCACGTTCTTAATCCGCAAATTCAATTTCAACACTCCTGGACGGGGAGAGCAACTGGAAGAAACGGTAGGTACTCAAGGAACCGAGAGAGCCATGGCAATCATCGCCGCATTGGGCGGAACCGAAAACTTGGCGGGCGTAGACAACTGTGCCACTCGTTTGCGGGTGACGGTCAACAACGCAGATCAAGTCAATGAATCCGATTTGCAAAAGACTGGCAGCAAAGGTGTGGTGAAAAAAGGGAACGGCGTACAAGTCATTTATGGACCGCAAGTTTCTGTCATCAAAAATGAAATCGAAGAAGCGTTAGGAGAATGAATATGTTAAATGAAGTGAAATCTGGCTTGATCGTATCATGCCAAGCATTGTCCCATGAGCCTCTTCACAGTTCGTACATCATGGGCCGGATGGCAGCTGCCGCAAAAGAAGGTGGCGCTCAAGGGATTCGGGCAAATTCAAAAGAAGACATCATCGAAATCAAGAAAACTGTCGATTTGCCGGTTATCGGTATTGTCAAACGGGATTACGACGACTCCAAAGTGTTCATCACTGCCACCATGAAAGAGATTGATGAACTGGCTGAATCCGGCTGCGAAATGGTGGCGTTGGATGCCACTGATCGTGTCCGTCCGAATGGCGAGACATTGGAAACTTTTGTCCAAAAAATCCGTGCGGCTTATCCAGAATTGCTGTTGATGGCGGACACGTCCACGATTGAGGAAGCGAAAAAAGCGGAAGAACTGGGCTTTGATTGTGTCTCCACCACATTGATGGGGTACACGGAAAAATCAGAAGGCCACAACATCGCAGACAACGATTTTGAGCGTCTGAAAACCATTTTGAAAGAAGTTTCGGTACCGGTAATCGCCGAGGGACATGTCGATACGCCTGAAAAAGCGAAACGCTGCTTGGAATTGGGCGTTCACGCAGTAGTGGTCGGCAGTGCCATCACACGTCCGCAGCTGATCGCAGAAAAATTTGCAACAGCGATGCAAGAAGCACACAACTAATCAAAAGGAAGAGGCCGGGCATATGTCCCGGCCTCTTCCTTTTGCTATTTCAAACTCACATGCCTGAGAAGGGGCTGAGTTTGAAATAGACAGCGGCTAAGTTAAACTCAGAACCAGAAAAAGAAGGCGAGCTTAACTTAGATGGGGTCTAAGTTAAACTCGAGGTTCTAAAATAAGTGTGAGTTTCATTTAGGAGGCTTGTAAGTTAAATTTGCACTCTAAAAATAGAGCTTAGTTTAACTTACATCGCTTCTTCCTGCAATCAAAAAAGCAGCCCGCAAGGAGTTCACTTGAAATGAACTTTTTGCGGGCTGTTTGTTTAATTGATTTCCAAAGCTTCAAGCGTCTTCCGTCTATTATTGAGATATGTGTCGTTTTTCAGCAACAAGTAGCACAATATATCCAATATATAATGCGTCGCGAGCTGGCTGTTGATGAACTTTTCATCCGGAACAGAAATCCGGTCGGACGCAAACAAGATTTCATCCGCTATTTCCGTCAGTTCCGTATAATTTTGACTGGTGATGGTGTAAATGGGCGTCTTTCGCTTTTTAGCTGATCTGCATGTCGCTAAAATGGCATCCGTTTTTCCAGTACTGGATAAGGCGAGAAGCATGTCGTTTTCATCGAGAAGCGATGTCCGCATCAGCATCATATGCGGGTCGGTGATGGCTTCAGCCTGCAGGCCCATGCGCATCAATCGGGACTCCAATTCGAAGGCGCTCAATCCTGAGTTTCCGATGCCGCAGACGATAATGCGGCTAGCATTCGCGATGGCTTCAACAAATTTCGAACATTGGGCAATATCCAACAGCTCCGTGGTGGATTGAATGACTTGATGATAATAAGAAGAAATGGTGTTCACAACATCCGCAAGCGGCAAATCATCATGGTCTTCCCGGGTGATCAGGGCTTTGAAATCTCCAAAACTGCTGTACCCCAATTTGTTCATCATACGCGAAACGGTGGAATTGGATGTGTTTGTTTTGGAAGAGATTTCTGTGATGCCCATTTGTTTGATGGATTCTTTGTTTTCAAGTAGAAATTTTGCGATGTGTTTCTCTTTTTTGGAGAGCAACTCCAGATTTTGTGTGACTCGATTGGCGAAACTCAATTCTTGCACGGTCATCTCTCCTCCGACTGTATTCGGTAAAAGTATAGCATAGAAGTGGAAACCGCTGAAAGGGCAACATCAGAGGGTCATGACTTATGCAAATGATTTTCCAATTAAACGAAGGCAGATTTTATAATGAAGCTAGCCACCGCCAAAGAAAAAACGCCACGTGAATTTCTGGTATATTGAGGTTACCACTAACTCTCAATAGACAAGGATGAATTCACGTGACACAAACCCATCTTAACACAGAATCCCGCAAGGGAAAACACCTTTCCTACGCCGAGCGCTGCCAGATCGCGGTCCTGAAGAAGGAAAAGTACTCGAATCGCGATATTGCCCAGGTGTTGGGGCGGGCTCCGGAGACGATCAACAGCGAAGTCAGAAACGGGACGGTCCAGCAGCTCCGCCGCCAGAAGCAGAACGGGAAGACCTACGACTACTATGAAAAGGTCTAT
>NZ_AUCD01000007.1 GCF_000429585.1 Atopococcus tabaci DSM 17538 | reverse complement strand
ACAACTGGTTTCAAGGTGTTCCAAAAAACTTATTCAAATCGATTATTTTTGATTGCGGGAAAGAATTTTCAAACTGGAAAAACATCAGCAATCAACAGGATATCGACATTTATTTTGCAGACCCAGGCACGCCCTCTCAAAGAGCTCTAAATGAAAATTCAAATGGGTTACTACGAAAAACCGGTCTACCAAAAGAAATGGATTTCAATTCAGTTACACAAGAGTACATTTCAAGCGTTTCTTCTAGAAGAAACAACATTCCAAGAAAGTCATTAAATTATCGAACACCACTTGAGTGTTTCTTAGATCATGTAGACAATGATATTTTGTCTCGCTTAATTTGACAAATCAAATTTAATAAAAAATACGCTGCTCCATGCTATAATAAGCGCAACCATTTTTTAGAAAGGAAAGTGAATACCTTGAAGTTTCCCAATTCCGGGATGAACTCCGCTTCTCAGACCCAAACAATTAAAAAAAGAATCAAAGAGGCACTGCATTCTGGGTCGTCCTCGGTAGTTGTGGTGGAAACACCGGATCAACAAGGATGGGCAGATTGGCAGCCCCGTGCACTCAACGACACTTTTGCCTTTCTGTCGATTGAATTGCACGCACACGGCACATTGATGTCTTTTATGGAAGAAATTCTTTGGTCACTCCGGAAAGAAGGGGTATACACGGACTTTACCATCACCGATTTATGGCGCATGGAAAAAGAAAATATTCCTTTACCGGAAATTGCAACCGCATTCATTTTGTCTCTTTCTGATTTCGATCAGCCGCTTCTCCTTTCCCTGCACCATTTGGAGAGAATAACGGACCGTTCGGTGGAAGATTTTTTGAGCTTGCTGGCACAGCGGTTTCCAGCTTCCCATTGTTTGGTGCTGAGCGGATTGTGCATCCCCCGGACCATGCAAGAAATGCAAGGTGTCGCCTACCTGACAGTCGAAGACCTACCTCTTCAATCCTCTCTTGCTTCCACGGCTAACGAAGAAGCTGGTTCTTCACTGGAAAGTGTGTTGAGAACCGGGAACAAGGCCTTGGATGAAAATGACGTGCAGATGTTGAAAAGCACCTTGATTGATCATCACCTGTCCGTCATGCAAGCTGGACGAGTTTGGGCGATGCACGCCTGGGTCAATCGACTGGAAGAAGAATTCTCAAATCCAGAACATGACTTTGCTGCGGCAATGGGTGCGTATTACGCCGCCACTGCTCAGTATGACAAGGCAAAAATACACTTGGATCGGGCAGTGGCTACGTGCCCTCCCGGTACGCCGGTTCATATGCAGGCAACCGTATTTCAAGCGCGGCTCATCCGCCAAACCATTTCGTGCGATGCGTCCAATGAATTAGTGAATCCGTTGATTTTCGAGATGGAAGATTTAAGCACCGAATCCGCTTATTTTTGGTTGTACGAAAAAATCCAAAACTTGATCATGAACAACCGCTGGGCAAAAGCCGACGAGTTGGTGCGGAATTTGATCACCATTTGTGAGATTGCGGGAAACGCCCGTTTAAAGAAATGGTACGAATGTTTGATGGTTCCCATCCATTACCATTACGGAAATATAAAAGAAGCCATTGCGTACTATGAAGCTTCCTTGTCACTGTCCCAAAAAGAGCGTGCCTTCATCCGTGCAAGCACGGTCATTCCTTATGCGGCCCGCGCGTATTTTACGGCCGGAGAAGTTCGTAAAGGATTGACCTTATTGGAAGAGTCCGTTCGGGAATTGAAAGATAACGGCCGCCTGCACAAACTGCAGTCCCATTATTTTGCACTCGGTGAGTTGTATTTTTGGGAGTCCGTCCGCTTAGATGGCCCTCAAGCGGAAGAGGCCAAACAAAAATCAGCGGAGGCTCTCCGTTTGCATGGTGTGTATGGAAGGCTGATATGTCCCAGCGAAGAAAACTTGGCGCTTATCCGGGAACACGGGACTTTGTTTTCGTTTTTGAATGAAAACGGAATGGGCTACGGCCGCGAAGAGTTGATGGCTTCATTGACTTATGCACCGCCGCCGTTCAACCTGTTTCTCCTGAACGCCTTCACGTGGGATGCATGGAAAAAAGAAAACTATCAATTGACGCTGTACTACGGAATGTACGCCATTGAAGTCGGCGAAACATCCAAACAAAAAGCGGAATTCGCCCTGGCGTATGCGCTCTCTGCACTGGCTGCCATACAAGTCAACCATACCGCCCAAGCGAAATTCTTAACCCACCGCTTCTTCACCGTGTGTGAAGAAACCGGGAACAATTACTTTTTCCTTCTTTCCGGTTTGATTGACCCGCTTCTTGCCTTTGCAAAAAAAGAGGCAATCGACTTGGCCATGGTGTCCTACATCGAAGCGTATTTAGAGAAAACCACTGATTAAGAAGCCGCCCTTTCGAAGGGTCGGCTTCTTTTTTTTATTTCCGTCGACACACAAAATTGAATAAAAAAAGCGCCCGTCTTTTTTTGAAATTCCATACGCTGTCATTTTGTCCTCATTTTCTTACAAGGTTTTAATGTCCACCTGCTTCTTTTTCGTTTTCAAAAAAACGTCCAAAAATAAGGAACCGCATGGATAACACAATGAAAACGTTTGTTTTTTTTAGCGACTTTTTTGTTAAAAATGTTGACACAATTTTTCTGTAAATAACTCTTGTTTTTTCTGAAATTCCTCCTATACTAGTCAAAGTATGCAAAAACAACGCAATTATTCAGCTAACAAAATTTACACAATTTATAGGAGGATTTATCACCCACCATGGGACAAGATTTAACCAAAGGCAATCCAATGAAGCTGATTCTTCTGTTCACCCTCCCGATTCTTTTAGGCAACCTTTTTCAACAATTTTATAGCATGGCCGACATGCTGATCGTCAGCCAAACATTAGGTGTCGAGTCGTTTGCGGCAGTCGGAGCCACCGGAAGTATCACTGCCTTGATCATTGGGTTGGCCATCGGTTTGACGGCAGGTCTTTCTGTCATCACATCCCAACGTTACGGTCAAAAAGATGAAGCAGGTATCCGTAGAAACTTAGCTTCCAGCGTTCTTATCAGTGCCGGATCGAGCATTGTTTTGACCATCTTTTCTGTCCTGTTCGCGCGCCCGATTCTCGTTTTCATGCAGACCCCTGCTGAACTTCTTGATGGAGCTTACGCGTATGTCGTGGTCATGTTCGCCGGAATCGGCGCGACCGTGATGTTCAACCTCTTGTCCAACGTGTTGCGCGCCATCGGTGACAGCAAAACACCGTTGATTTTCTTGGCACTCACTTCCATCATGAATATTGCATTGGACTACTTGTTCATTTTGTTCTTGGGCACCGGTGTGGAAGGTGCTGCGTATGCCACCATCCTTTCCCAGCTGGTCGCCAGCTTATTGTGCCTGCTCTACATTTGGAAATACATCCCGCTTCTTCGTATTCATAAAGAAGATTGGAAAGTCAGCGTCGATGAAATCAAAGAACATTTGAGAATCGGCTTGCCGATGGGCTTCCAAAGTTCCGTCATTGCTGTCGGTTCAATCGCCCTCCAAATCACTTTGAACCGTTTGGGCGCAGATGCCGTTGCTGCCACAGCCGCTGCCAGCAAAATCAACGGTTTTGCCACCATGCCGCTGCTTTCATTCGGAATCACCATGGCTACGTACACAGCTCAAAATTTCGGCGCGAATAAAATCGACCGTATCTGGGAAGGTGTCCACAAAGTCATCAAAGTTGTCCTTGCTTACAGCATGGTTATGGCCATCATTCTTGTCTTGTTTGGTTCTACATTCTCCAGAGTATTCGTAGGAAGTGAGAATACGGTAGTATTGGAATTGGTGGATACCTATTTCTTAACCAATGCAACATTTTACTTCTTGCTTGCGTTGTTGTTCATCTACCGTTATACCCTTCAAGGTTTCGGAAAAAGTGCTGCTCCTACAGCAGCCGGATTGATGGAATTGGTCGGCCGCATCATTTCTGCCGCTTTGCTGTCCCACCCATTTGGATTTGCAGGCGTCAGCATCGCCAACCCGCTCGCTTGGTTGGGCGCTTTGGTTCCTTTGATGGGCTCTTACTACATGTTGAAACGCAGCATGGAAGGAAAAACCAAACTCCCTGTTCCAAACTTGGCCAGCATTTTCAAATAATTTCTATATAAAAAAGAAGCCAGGAGAAATCCCGGCTTCTTTTTTGCTTTTATTTTCTTATGTAGAAGGCATTCTGTCGGGGTTGCCCCTTGTTACAGATTGACGTTCATTTCAATTCGGCGCAGAGTCTCTTCTACTTTGTTTTTGATACGGACAAATCGGATTTCTTTTGCGTTCCAGTTGTTCAAGTCCTCAAACGTACGACTGTTTTTTCGCAACACCGTATCAAAAGGACAATCCAACTCCCCATCTGCATTCAAGATGACATCTGCTGCATCAACAGGAAGTGTGATCGTCTCTTCCCTTCCTTCAACGATATACACATATTCTTCTTGTACATCCATCAGTAAGCTGTCTTCTTCAACCATCTAACCACTCCCCCTTGTACTGGCGTATTTTTATCGAAAAGAGGATAACGCATCTTATAGAAAGTTATTATAGCAAGTCCTTATGTTTAAATGGCGAAATTCAACCGTAATGTCACCAATTATTCACGCACCTCGTCACATACTTGACACAAATAACCGCCTTCCGGAGAGTTGTCCGGAAGGCGGTTATTTGTTTTCCAGTCATTTTTTGACTTCTATTACAAAAGGGCAGCGGAGAATTCTGATATCTCAACCATTGGAAGAAAAAGTTCCAATCGGCAGCTCATCGTTCAACAACGCATGTCCCGGATCCAATTGGGCTTTTTGTTTTTTCCCACTCTCCCAGAAAATCCACAAAAGGGCAGCCGAGAGAATGGCACTGACGATATACGCAGCTGGCGTTAACCCTAAACGGAAGCCAATTGGTTCACTCATGATGTAAACCAACACAGCGTACAACATGAACACTCCCGGAACAAGGGTGACCCAGTAGTTTTTGTCTTTCAAATACAGGTAACGCGTGGACACAAACAAAGCGATAACCGCAGTCACTTGGTTGGCCCAGTTGAAGTATCTCCACAAGTTATTGAAGTCCACTTGCGTCAAGAAGAAGGAGATGAGATACAACGGGATGGTGATGGCCAAGATTTTTGTGATGGTGTCTTGCTTGATGTTCAAGTAATCCGCCACAATGGTTCGTAAGCTTCTAAAAGCAGACAATCCGGAAGAAATCGGCAGGACAATCACTCCCATGATAGCTGCCGTTCCGAGTACGCTTCCCAACAGCAGCAAGGAAACTTCGTTGACGACAAGAGACGCGGTGCCGGCGTTGATCATTTCGCCGAGCGTTTGACCATCAAACAATGTCATAGCTGCAGCAGCCCAAACCATAGCGATGACGCCTTCTGCAATCATCATGCCGTAGAAAGTGAAGCGCCCTTCGCGTTCATCCGTCGTTGTCCGTGATACCAACGGCGCCTGCGTGGCATGGAACCCGGACATCGCTCCACACGAAATGGTGAAGAACAAGGCTGGGAAAATCGCCAATCCACCCGGATGGAAGTTTTGCATCGTTGTCGGCGTCAAGTTCGGCATCGCTCCTCCGTGCTGCACCAACAGTGTACCGCCGATTGCAAGCGTGCTGAGAATCAACACGGCGCCAAAGATGGGATAGACTTTCCCCATCGCTTTATCGATAGGCAAAATAGTAGAAATGATGTAATACCCAAAGATTAACAGCGTGACCACTCCGACCCCGACCCAAGACGGCGTGATGCTGTTGATCAAGTTGGCCGGTGTAGTGACGAATACTGTTCCCACCAGCATCAACAGCAACATCGAAAACACATTGACAATGTGCTTCATGACTTTCCCCAAATAACGGGCAGCCAGTTCCGGCAAGTGGGCCCCGTTGTTTCGAAGCGAAATCATTCCGAGCATGTAGTCGTGTACCGCACCGGCGAAAATACAGCCAAAAATAATCCAAAGATAGGCAACAGGGCCGTATAACGCACCCATGATGGGGCCGAATATCGGACCTGTCCCCGCTATGTTCAATAATTGAATGATGCCGTTCTTCCACTTTGGCATTGGGACATAATCATATCCGTCCTGCAACACCTCTGCGGGCGTTTTCCGATCTGGTTCGATCGCAAAGTTCTTCTCGATAAACTTCCCGTACGTGAAATACCCAAGTATCAATAACGCTACACCTATTAAAAAAGTAACCAATTGTTTTCCTCCTCCCAATATTTGGAAACGATTTATTTAACAAAATTGTACGATAGATAGGAGGAAGTGGGCGGGAATGGAGCCGAAATGCTAGAATCTTTTGCTCAAATGCAGCTTCTCCCGGTTGAAATGCACAGCGAGCCGTTCATTCTTCTTTCAAGTCCATTTTTTCCCTAAAGCTCTTAAGGTACGAGCGGCTGACCGGGATTTTCAACCCGTTGCTCATGGTGAGCTGATAGGTTTGGTTAAACCAAGGCTGGATTTCCCGGATATGGTTCACATTCACCAAATACGAGCGGTGCACCCGCATAAACGGATCGCCGTCCAGTTTTTTCTCCCACAAAGCGAGTGGTTCGTGGACGATGTACTGTTTATCGGTGGTGTAAATCGTCGTCTCACCCTGGTTGACTTCCAGGGCCAAAACCGTGTCCGTCTTCACGATGAAGATCCGTTCTTCGGACTGCACCGGAACGGTGTCACTCCCGGTTGTTGTAGGTGTTTTCACTGTCTGCGATTCCATCCACGTGGCGTGCACCCGGTTGACCGCCTGCCGGACACGTTCCAGTTCAAAAGGTTTCAACACATAATCCCGTGCGTTCTGTTCAAATGCCTGAATCGCGTATTCGTCATACGCCGTTGCGAACACGATCAGCGGCGGATTGGGCATCCGGTTGATTTTATCCGCCAGTTCCAGGCCGCTTTCTTCGGTTAAATGGATGTCCAAAAACACCAAATCAATCGGGTGTTGGAGCAGCTTTTCCAGTGCCCCTGCGATAGAATCCGCTTCTTCAATGGCACTGATTTCTTCGCATTGATTCAATAAGTACGCCAGTTCATTCCTGGCCAACGGTTCGTCATCCACAATCAAGGTATGCATCCTCAATCCTCCTTTACTTTCTCCGGAATCGTACAGGTCACGGTTGTCCCCTTCTCATCAGAAACAAATTGCAGTTTGCTGTCTTCCCCGAACAGGCTCACCAGCCGCTTGTTCAAATTTTCCAAAGCGGAGCCGGTCCCACTTTCAGATGTAACGGCCACTTCTCCGATCTTCTGGGTTTTTTCCTCATCCAATCCGTATCCGTTGTCTTTGACGGTGATATGGATGCATCCTTCCCTTTTGCGAATCACCACTCGGATTTCATTGCCTTGTTTTCTCGTCCCGAACGCATGCTTGAAGGCATTCTCTACCAATATTTGAATCAAAAATGGTGGAACCAGTGATTCTTCCACGCCGACTTCCATATCCATGTGCATCTCCACGCGCTCCGGAAACCGAGCCTGTTCCAGTTGACGGTACGCTTCCACCTGTTCCAATTCTTTGGAAAGGGGGATGAGATTCGTCCGCGCGCCCTGCAGGTTGGAGCGGAAAAAACGGCTCAATTGAATCAACAAGGTGCGGGCTTTTTCACTGTCCACGCGGATCAATGCGGAAATGGTGTTCAATGCATTGAAGAAGAAATGCGGGTTCACCTGGGCCTGCAACGATTTGATTTCCGCATCCTGCAAGAGCCTCGATTCTTCCTCCGCCTGCCCCAATTCCAACTGGCTGGAGAAGATGTTCCCCAAGCCTTCCGCCAACTGCCGCTCCACAAAGGTCAATTCGTCGCTGTCGGTGAAATACAGCTTCAAGGTACCCTCCGTCCGTTCTTTCACCTTAAGCGGGATGACAATCGCCGCCTCCAACGGACAGCCGGGATACATGCACCCAATTTCCTCGCGGGAATGGGCTTCTTTAATTTCTCCGGTGTGGATGACTTCCCGAGACAAATCGGTCACAATTTTTTTGGACGGTTTGTGGTGGTCGCTCGCAGCTCCGACATGTGCCAGGATGCTGTCTTGGTTCGTCAAACTCACCGCATCCACTTTGATGAACCGCTGGATGATGTCGGCCACTTTTGCGCAGGATTCTTCGTCCAACCCCGACCGGAAATACGGCAGCGTCGCGTTGGCCAGCTGCAAAACGTCGTGCGTCTGGACCGCGCGGGTTTGTTCTTCCTGCCGGCGGGTGGAATTCAAGATGAACAAGAACATCGCTGTGCCGATGCTGTTGGTCAACGTCATCGGCAGAATGATGAAACTGACCAACTCCCATGAGTTCCCGAAGTCACTCCCCAGCGTCAGTATACACGCCATCTGAACGACCTCCATCAATGCTCCTACTGCCGCACCTTCCTTGTAGTCCGGCCACCTTTTTTTCTGCATGAACTGCTGACCATACCACCCGGAAAAGGCCCCGATCAATAAAGAGGACACGACATAAATGTACGGATCCGCTCCACCCTGCCCAAAACGGATGAGCGCAGAGATGAGTCCCACCATCACTCCCACAATCGGTCCGCCGATGATGCCGGAAACCCCGATGGTCAGCACGCGTGTATTGGCGAGAGACGATTCTGGAGAGAGCGGCGAGAATAATTGATCGAGGATCACCTGACTGCTTTGAATTTCCACTCCCGTGAAGTTGGAGATGACGGCGAAAAGTCCAAAAATCAAAATCAACCCGACCTTAGCGTCCAACTGCCAGCGCTCATCCACCAAGTTTTGGAACGACGGGATGTTGACCAAAAGGTATGCCAGAATAATAATCAATCCTGCCCGCTCCAACATTAAGACAAACAAAGAAAAAATAGCCTTCACCCACTTTCTGATTTGTTTATTACTACTAGTTTACCGCAAGCAAATAGAAAGTGGAATATTCCAAAAAAAAGAACTGCCTCTATGACGGTTCACTGATTGTCTTCATCTGTCTGGAGAGTTTGACTGCGCACAACCTCTATTGTTTCAGACGCTAATTGTATGCTGTCTCCCGCCTCTTCGAATTTTTTTAACAGCCGGGAAAACAATTCATCGCGTGTCCCGCGGCGTCTTTTATTTTTTACGATGTACCGCAGGCTGACTTCAATCCAATTGTCATCGAAGGAAACGAAGACTTGCGGTTCAATCGAGGCATTTTCAAGACGGTAGCGGCGCCGCATGTTCCGCCATTGAAGGTCGGCTTCTTCATCATATTGGTCAATGATTTCTTCCGCTGTCTCCATGACCAATGTTTTCGCCAGTTTCACGTCACTTCCGAATCGAATCGGAATATGAATTTCATCCCATAAAAAATTGAAGTACGCGGTGTAGTTGTAAACAGGAGAATTGAATATATAACTGTTTGCCACCCGGACAATTCGTCCGGTGTACTGGTCGCCGTTGACCCACTCGCCCATTTCCATCAAGGTCGTCCGAAGCAGTCCGATGTCCACCACGTCCCCTTTGATGCCTCCCAAGAGCACCCGGTCTCCGGTTTTGAAGAAATCACCGAACATAATCGCAAACCAACCGGCAAAACTGACAATGACCTCCCGAAGCGCATAGGTGATTCCCGCACCCGCGAGGCCGAGCGTCGTGGAAAATCCTCTCAAATTGTCTCCAAAGGCATATACCACGAACAACACGATGATGGTGTTGCTGATCCACGTCGCGATTTTCCGGACAGCATACCAGCTGCTCGATTCCCTCATATGAGGATACAACCGATTCAACACCGTTTTTCTCAAGAAATACAAAATCGTCGCAATCAGAGCAATCCAAAAAAGGTTGACCAATAATGGATACGACGTCAAAAATTCTCTGATGCTCTCCATCCACTCTCCCCCCTCACTTACGGCACAATGCCTCGCCGGGCGTGTCGGCAAGGCCTTTGTGAATGGGTTATTCGTTTTCCAATTTTTTGATGTATTCGTCCAATTTTTCTCTGTCTTCATCAGTGATGACCGGTTTTTGAGGGTCGAGTCTTTCGAGTTGATCGACCATGATTTCAGAAATCAAGTAACGGCTCAGCCATTCGTCATCCGCCGGCAGCACGTACCACGGCGCATAGTCGGTTGCGGTGTGGCGGATCATGTCTTTGAATGCGTCTTGAAAATCGTCCCACTTGTCGCGGTCTTCCACATCGCTGAACGAGAAGTCCCAGTTTTTCTCCTTGTCTTTCATGCGTTCCAACAGCCGGTCTTTTTGGACGTCTTTGCTGACGTTCAAGAAGAACTTGACGACCGGAAACCCGTTCTCGGTGAGGTAGCGCTCAAAGTCCCGCAACTGCCGGTAGCGGATGTCCCAAATGTCTTCATTCACCTTATTTTCCGGTATTGGCTCTTCTTCCAACTGTCCCTGCACCCTGGCACCGATCACTTCTTCATAATACGAACGGTTCAAAATGGAGATTTCGCCGCGCTCCGGCATGGCCGGTTGGAACCGCCACAAGTAATCGTGTTTCAAATCCAAATCAGTCGGCTTCTTGAAGGAGCTGCTCCGGAGTCCCTGCGCGGAAAGTTTGGAGAAGATAAAGGTGATGGCTTCGTCTTTCCCGGCTGCATCCATTGCCTGCAACACAACGAGGATGCCTTGTTTTTCTTCCGCAAACAGTTTCACTTGGAGGTCCCTCAGTTTGTCTATGCTTTTCGGAATCAAATCATCTCGAATCTCTTCTTCGGTAATCGAAAGGTCTTTAATGACACTTGTTTGGCTTAAGTCCACTTCTGTTTCGCCGTTTACTCGAAATTGAGTGATATCTAGTTCCATCTGCGTTCCTCCTTGTTTGTTCTTCCAACTTTCACACCTTCATTTTCCAACAATTGAGAAGAATTTGGAAACATTTCACCTTCCATTCTGGAAACGCTTCGTTGTTGTTCCTCTTTTTCTTCAGTATAATGAAGAGAAGGTGAATCAGAAGGAGGAGCAGCGGGTGAACGACAAGCAGTACACAATCGGAGTTGATATCGGCACTACCAGCACGAAAGCGGTGCTGTATGACCCATATTTGAATGTATTGGACAGCACGAACGAAGGATACGACGTCATCCAACTGGAAGACGGGATGGCGGAACAAAATCCTGAAGCCATTCTTCAAGCCGTATTGGCGGCGGTTCGGGGATTGATGGACAAAAACAAAGAGCTGTCCGACAAAATCCGTTTTCTCTCTTTTTCCAGCGCCATGCACAGCGTCATTTTCCTAGACAAAAACCAGGACTTGCTGACGAACTGCATCATTTGGGCGGACAACCGCTCTGCCGACATTGTGAAACAGCTGAAAGAAACAACGGATTGGAAAGCGTTGTATAAAAAAACCGGCACACCAGTCCATTCGATGACGCCTTTGAGCAAAGTTCTGTGGCTGAAGGAAACCCGGCCGGAGGTGTTTGCCCAGACGGAAAAAATCATCGGCATCAAAGAATACGTCTTGCACAAGTTGACCGGCGAGTTCAAAGTCGATTACTCATTGGCTTCCGCTACCGGGTTGTTCAACATCCACCGACTCGAGTGGGATGAAGACATTTTGGCGATGGCCGGCATCGACAAGTCTTCCTTGCCGGAAACCGTTGACGTGACGCACACATGGGAAGGCATCGACACGGATGCCGCCCGGCAAATGCACATCGCTCCTGATACCATTCTTGTAATCGGCGCCAGTGATGGGTGTTTGTCCAATCTGGGGGTCGGCGCGGTGGACACCGGGGAAACAGCCATCACCATCGGCACGAGCGGCGCCATCCGCATGGTCACCGACCGCATTGTATTGGATCCGGAAGGCCGGACGTTTTGTTATTACTTATCCAAAAACCGCTGGGTCATCGGGGGCGCAGTAAACAACGGCGGCAACGTCATGTCTTGGCTGTCTTCCGTCTTGTATCCAAACGGCGTTTACGGAGAAAGCGAACAGTTTTTGAGCGAGCTGGACCAGATGAACCGCTTGGCGGAAAAAGTGCCTGCAGGAGCCGACAAGTTGTTTTTCTATCCTTATATCAACGGCGAACGGGCTCCGCTCTGGGATCCGGAAGCCAAAGGCAGTTACGTCGGCCTGTCATCGTTCCACAAATCCGGCCACATGGTGCGCGCCGCTATGGAAGGGGCGTTGTTCAACCTGTATAAAGTCTGGGAGATCATCCAAGAGGTCGGCGGCCCGTCCACATCCATCAAAGCGACCGGCGGATTTTTGAATTCCGCCTTATGGAAACAGATGTTGGCAGATATCTTTGGACAAACCGTTTACCTGCCCGAAGAGTTTGAGAGTTCCTGTTTAGGGGCGGTGCTGATCGGCCTGGATGGTACTGTCAATGAATCGACGGCACAGAAAGATGCCTTGCAACCCAATCCGGAAGCAGTGAATGAATACCGGAACATCATTCCGCTTTACCAAAAGATGGGCGCCCACATTCGTGAGATGAACAACCTGTTGACAGAACACAACTAAAAGCTCACTTGTCCGTAGAGATACCCTTCACGGATAAGTGACCCTTTTGGGGCTGAGTAAAAAAGGGGTCTTTGACAAAGAATATCCGTTTTTGGGTTTCTTTGTTGGAGAGCTCGCTTCTCTACGACAAAGATTTGGAAAACGAGGACTTCTTTGTGGAAGAAAAGCCCTCTATTCGACAAAGAACTTTATTTTGCACATTCTTTGTCGGAGAGCCGCTCCCTTACCCGCTTGTATCACACAAAACCAGACCCGGAGCCGCATACGACTTCCGGGTCTGTTGTTTTATTCCACTTCAGTGTTCTTCACGACAATCGCAGCGCCCATGCCGCCGCCGATGCAGAGGGAAGCCACACCGTATTTCAAGCCTCTTCTCTTCATCGTATGGATCAGCGTCACCAACACACGGTTTCCGCTTGCGCCGACCGGGTGTCCCAGCGAAATGGCCCCGCCGTTCAAGTTGGTTTTTTCCATGATAGCGTCTTTTTCCACGCCGAATTCTTCCGCCAGTTCATGAATGACGCCCAAACTTTGGGAAGCGAACGCCTCATTCAACTCGAATACGTCCACGTCTTCAAAAGCCAATCCGGCACGTTTCAACGCCTGCTTGATGGCGGGCGTTGGTCCAAGACCCATGATGGACGGATCCACTCCACCTTGACCGATACCGACAATTTCCACGAGCGGGGTCAACCCGTGTTCATTCATATATTCTTCTCCAACCACTAACGTAGCGCTGGCGCCGTCGTTGATGCCGGACGCGTTGCCCGCTGTAACCGTGCCGTCTTTTTTGAAAGCCGAGCGCAGTTTGCTTAATTTTTCCAAATTCGTTCTGCGGTTCGGGTATTCATCCGTGTCTATCACAACGGTTTCCCGTTTGACAGTGGTTTCGACCGGAACGATTTCATCTTTGAATTCCCCGTTGTCGACCGCTGCAATGGCTTTTTGTTGGGAAGCCCACGCGAATTCGTCTTGTTCTTCACGAGAAAATCCGTATTGTTCGACGATGTTTTCCGCCGTGACGCCCATGTGGTATCCTTCAAACGCATCGGTCAGCGCATCGTGAAGCATGTGGTCGATGGTCTCAAATCCGCCCATCTTGTTGCCGGTGCGGGCAGTGTATGGAATCAAATAAGGTGCTTGACTCATCGATTCCACCCCGCCGGCCACGATGGCGTTGTACTCGCCTGCTTTGATGCCAAGGTAGGCATTCATGACGGTCTTCATGCCGCTGCCGCACACCATGTTCAATGAATACGCCGGGACGTGTTTCCCGATGCCGGCTTTGATGGACGCTTGTCGCGCAACCCCTTGCCCTTGCCCTGCAGGCAACACATTCCCCAATACCACTTCATCGATGTCATCCGGGTTGATGCCGCTTTGGTCCAACACACCTTTGACGGCATAACTTCCCAACTCTCCAGCCGGCACATCTTTCAACGCGCCTAAAAAAGAACCGATCGGAGTCCGTTTGGCTCCAGCGATAAATACTTTGGTCATCTTTTTCTTCCCTTCTGTCTGTTTCTTTTTCTCTAATGATGGTTTTTCATTTTCTGCCTCCTATCATACCTTTAAAAGTTTAAGAAATTGCTTAATTGCGCCTCCTATGCTTAAATAAAGCCATAAATAACACAGATTCTTCATTTCTAATAAAACTCTCATAGTCCTTATATGTAAACAATTGAAAACGCTCCACACCAATGTTTTCAGAACCTTTCATTTTACATGTGATTTCGTTTTTGTTACGGTTATGTATGTGTGAAATTTACAAGAGACGCCGTGTAACTTTGAAAACGACGTGAGCAACTTTGAAACAAGCAATAACTTAAAAAAAGAAATGGGGGAAATACATTGGCCAAGGTAAAAGTAGAAAACCTCGTCAAAATCTTTGGGCGACGCGAAGAACAAGCATTGAAACTTGTCCGTGAAGGAAAATCCAAAGAAGAAATTTTGAAACAGACAGGTGCAACGGTTGGTGTCAACAGAGCAAACTTTTCTGTAGAAGAAGGAGAAATTTTTGTCATCATGGGGCTTTCCGGAAGTGGAAAATCCACATTGGTGCGTATGCTGAACCGATTGATTGAACCGACAGAAGGAAACATCTATATCGATGGAGAAAACATCTCCACCATGAACGAACAAGAACTGCGTGAAGTCAGAAGAAAGAAAATCAGCATGGTTTTCCAGAACTTCGGACTCTTCCCGCACCGCACCATCCTTAAAAACACCGAGTACGGACTGGAAGTCCAAGGCATCGACAAAGAAACTCGTCAGAAAAAAGCGGAGAAAGCTTTGGAAAATGCCGGACTCCTTCCTTACAAAGACCAATATCCAAACCAGCTTTCCGGTGGGATGCAGCAGCGTGTCGGATTGGCGCGTGCATTGGCAAATGACCCGGAAATCCTCTTGATGGACGAGGCGTTCTCTGCCTTGGACCCATTGATCCGCCGCGACATGCAGGACGAATTGATTGAAATGCAAAAGAACATGAACAAAACCATCATCTTCATCACCCACGACTTGAACGAGTCTCTCCGCCTGGGCGACCGTATCGCCATCATGAAAGACGGAGAAGTCGTCCAAATCGGAACCGGTGAAGAAATCTTGACCAACCCGGCGAACGAGTATGTTCAACGTTTCGTAGAAGACGTCGACCGTGCGAAAGTATTGACCGCCGAGAACATCATGGAACGTCCTACCTTCCTGACATTGGGTCAAGCCGGCCCACGTGTGGCATTGCAGCGTATGCAGCAAGAAGGATTGTCCAACATGTTGGTCGTTGACAAAGACCGTACACTCCGCGGTTATGTGACGGACGAAGAAGTGGCAGCTGCTGTCAAACAAGGCAACACCGACTTGACCAGCATCTTGCACACAGACATCCCGCAAGTACCTCGTAAAGCACTCGTGAATGAGTTGTTTGACCTGATTCACAACATTCAAACACCAGTCGCAGTTGTGGAAGATGGAAAACTTCAGGGCATCGTCGTAAGAAGCTTTGTCATCGCCGCTTTGGCTAAAGAAAGTGAGGAATCGAATACGAATGGATAACAGTATCTTGAACAACATTCCAGAGTTACCCGTTGCAGATTGGGTCGAAACCGGGGTCGATTGGTTAACCGACAACCTCGCGTTCTTGTTTGATGCATTGAAAGACGGCGGAGACACATTGATGGACGGCATGGTGGATTTGCTGTCATTCATCCCGCCTGTCCTCTTCATCTTGTTGGTCGCTGCCGCCGCCTTCTTCGCCACCGGCAAGAAGTTCGGACTGGCTGCGTTCTCCATCGTTGGCTTGTTGTACATCTACAACCAAGGATTGTGGGAGCAGTTGTTGGAAACTCTCACATTGGTGATCATCGCCAGCTTGATTTCCATCATCATTGGAATTCCGGTCGGGATTTGGATGGCGAAAAGCCAATGGGCCAACGCCATCATCCAACCGATTTTGGACTTCATGCAGACCATGCCGGCGTTTGTGTACTTGATTCCGGCAGTTGCCTTCTTCGGAATCGGAATGGTACCGGGAGTCTTCTCATCTGTTATCTTTGCCCTGCCTCCGACTGTTCGTTTCACCAACTTGGGTATCCGCCAAGTTTCTGAAGAAATGGTCGAAGCGGCAGAGTCATTCGGAAGTACCGGCTCACAAAAACTCTTCAAGGTAGAATTGCCTTTGGCGAAACCGACCATCATGGCCGGTATCAACCAAACTATCCTGTTGGCATTGTCCATGGTCGTTATTGCGTCCATGATCGGTGCACCAGGACTTGGAGAAGACGTCTTGACCGCCTTGCAACGTGCACAAGTCGGATCCGGATTCGTTGCGGGTCTTGGATTGGTGGTTTTGGCCATCATCTTGGACCGCTTGATGCAAAACTTCAATAAGTAAGCAAACAAAGCAAAAACGCTTTGACCCCCGTGACAAATAGTGATCAGGCCTTGAACAAGCTGATATATCTGTTGCCTTCGGGGGTCAAGGTTTGCCCATCAAACGTCTTTACCGTAAGAAAATATATAAAAACTATTATTGAGGAGAGATTCATTTTGACTAAATTGAATTTGAAACGTCTTGGACTAGGTTTGACCGCTTCTTCTGCTGTTTTGTTGGCAGCTTGTGCTGGCGGCGGAAGTGACGAAGAAGCCACTGTAGGCGGCGGCCAGGAAATCGAATTGGCTTACGTTGCATGGGACACAGAGATTGCTTCTACCAACGTTATCGGAACGGTATTGGAAGACTTGGGCTACGATGTTAAGTTGACCCAGTTGGACAACGCCATCATGTGGGAAGCTGTCGCTAACGGCGAAGCGGACGCAATGGTATCCGCATGGTTGCCTTTGACCCACAACGCTCAGTTTGAAAGCTACGGCGACCAAATGGAAGATTTGGGACCAAACTTGGAAGGCGCCGCAATCGGATTGGTTGTTCCGTCTTACATGGACGTCAACTCCATCGCTGATTTGAGCGACGAAGCTGGCAAATCCATCACTGCTATCGAGCCAGGAGCCGGTGTTGTTGCAGCTTCCCAACGCGCGTTGGAAGACTACGACAACTTGAGCGACTGGACCGTTGAAACGTCTTCTTCCGGTGCCATGACCACTCAGTTGACTCAGGCATACGAAAACCAAGAAGACATCGTTGTTACCGGTTGGTCTCCACACTGGAAATTCCAAGCAATGGACTTGAAATACTTGGAAGACCCACAAGGAACATTCGGTGAAGCAGAAACCATCAACACCATGGTCCGTGAAGGCTTGCAAGAAGACATGCCGGAAGCTTACCAAGTGTTGGACAACTTCGAATGGACTGTTGAAGACATCGAAGCCATCATGTTGGACATCCAAGAAGGTGAAGACCCAGAAGACGCTGCACAAGCATGGATCGAAGCCAACCCAGAAAAAGTTGCAGAATGGACAGAAGGAATCGACACTTCTGCTTCTGCAGAATAATTAGATATAAGAGAAGCGCTGGAGACGAGATGTCTTCAGCGCTTTTTTGATTTCCTCTTCCTAAAAGAAGGACAAAACCATTATTAATAAAAGAAAATTCTTATAGGATCTTGAAAAAATAGCTATTTGTGTTTTGATAATTATATAACCTAAATACTTTTTCTCAGTTTTTCATTTTCTATGATGAATACGTAATAATTTTCAAGTTGCTATACTGACTAAATCTAAAATAAGAAAGGTTTTGAAAAAACATGAAACAAATTGATGCTCATGAGACAAATTTAGGAAAATATTTGTCTATATCAGAAGGAACACTGTTGATTCCTTTTTCCCAAAGACCTTATGAATGGGGTACTTCACAAATAGAGAGGTTGTTTAATGACTTAACAGCTCTTTATGATACGAATGAGGAAATACATATGTTAAATTTCTTTACCTTATCTGGCGAGGGCGAGGATACAAAACTATTTGATGGACAACAACGTACTGTCTCTTCCTTATTGTTCGTTTCTTCTTTTATTAGAAAACTTGACGAATTAAACAAGAAAGATGCTGCCGAGCAGTTGTACAAAGGTTATTTAGTAAACAGCGACTTTTTAACTGATCCACCTATAAAAACGACAAAGTTGAAGTTTGAAAATTCAGAAGTAAATGAGTTTTTTTTACAAATTAGTAAAGCGAAATGTTGAAGAAGAATTTTCCGAAAAAGATTACACTAATAAAACCGTTCAAAACTTGATTAGAAACTATAATTATTTGAATAACTTATTAGATAATTTCATCGAAGAAAGGCAAATCAACTCAGACGAACTCTTAAGACTTATAAAAGTAATCTTAAGAAACACTAGTTTAATCACTATAAAAACTGCCACTGATGAATTAGCTATGGCTATGTTTGAAACTCTAAATAATACGGGTAAAAAACTTGAAAATTTCTACGTCCTGAAAAATGATTTAGTTATCACCTTATCAGAGCCTGCCGTGAAAGAAAAATGGGCAAAAGTAGATAGTAATTTAGAAAATTATGATCCAAGTCAGTTTTTAGTTTCTTTTGCAACCTTATTTGCAGGAAAAAGCACAAAAAATAATTCACTGTCCAAAATTTATGATTATTTTGATAAAAATTCAAAAACAGATATGCGAAAGTTACTTGATAAGTTAGTTATTGCGTCAGAAAACTATCTTCAAATTCGCAATCCTTCTCAACTAAAGGAACATGGCAATCTTACCGAAATTAAAAAATACAGAAAACTTACTACTGACATAAACGTCTTCAATGTTAAACAACATCATTCTCTGTTATTAGCAATGTTTATGAAGGAAAAATCAATAGCAGAAATAAATGCTGTTTTAGGCTTAATTTTAAATCTTTCTATTAGAAATTTTTATTTCAAAGAAAAAAGAGCTAACACAATTGAAAAACCTATAGCCGACTTAGCTAAAGATGTTTATAATGCTGATCTCTCCCTTGAAGAAATTACACGTAGAATTGGAAAGATGATTATAAAAGACGACGAACTGAAAACAGCTATTCATGGAAAGTCAGTAACCACACAAACAGATGAAAGAAGATTAAAGTTTATTTTAAGAGAAACCTACAATGAAAATGACCTCAAGAATGAGTTGGAAATAAAGCAGAGTTTAAGTGACATTCACTATGAGCATATTCTTCCTCAAAATCCTGTTAAGGACAGTCAATGGATGAAGGATTTTCCTAATTCAGAAGAACGTGAGAAATATACAAGAAAATTAGGAAATGCAACTTTGTTACTAGAAAAATTGAATAAGAACATCGGCAATAAGGACTTTAACGAGAAAAGACATAAGTACGCTGAAAGTGCTGTACCTGAGAATAAACAATTAGCTGCGAAAAGCAAATGGACAAAAAAAGATATAGATGCTCGAACGGCCGCCCTAGCTGATAAAGTTATTAATTATCTAGATACTCTGTCAGAATAGATAGTAGGAAATTAGAGATTTTAGTACAACTCGATTCCAGTATTTGCTTTATAGGCTGAACAAAAAATCTAAATGATTCTTCTGAGGAAAGTTATACTCACTTTCCAACACTTCCGAATAAACCAACCCAATGACCTCTTCTGTATCCATCAAATGCAGATAGAGGTCTTCGTATTTCTCGGGGTTCTTTTCTATGTCATCCTGGAACAGAAAGAATATCTCTTCGTATGCCGCCACTTTGTAGCTGTTTTCCAGTATCTCTTCTTTTGATTTCTCGAGCAACTGTTCTTTGAAGCCATGGACTTCCCTCTCCAACTTTTTCATCAATTCGTCTTTCACTTCGACAACTCCTCCTCCAGAAACAGTTTGAAATCTTCTTCATCCATCAACGGACGAATACCGCCTATGGCATACTCATATGTTTTTTGAAGCAAATTCGGAGTGATAAGAGCTGCATGGCAGATGTTGTTCAACGCGTTCCTGTCTTTTTCCAGCAATGTCGTTTCATAATGAAAAAGAATGTTCTCGTACTCTGCAATCATGAAGGCGTCAGCGAAGATTTCGTGTGGAGGTTTACACAGCTCCCGTGCCTTAAACTCTTTGTATTCATCGTATACTTTCTCCATCAATTGTCGATACATGGCTTCTCCTCCTTTTTTGCGATCCGATCGTACGATCGATTCTCGAGGAAGTCAAGCATGAAAAAACATGGGGAAGTTGTCCTCACTTTTCCGTGAACCTTTTGCCCATGAGGAAGTGAGAAGTCATTAAACAATTCACTCTTTCGTGAAACCATATTTGATGAAAGAGTACAGAAGAAAACCCACTCCACTCTTTCGTCAAAGCCGTGCTCATGGAAGAGTGGACACAAAAACAGACCTGAACCTCTTAAATGGGGCTCAGGTCTGTTTTTCATTTATTTCACTAAATACACTCGTGCTTCGTACGGGCACAATTTAATCGTTGTTTCCTCTGGTTCTTCCACCAGATAGTTCGCAATCAACAATTCTTGTTCCTTGCCGCGCAAGTCTTCCGGCCAGTCGAGTTCCGGTTCGCCGTCGTAGAAGTTGCAGATGACCAATAAGGTTTCTTCTCCCAGTGTGCGGGTGTAGGCGTAGATTTCTGGATGGTCTTCCAGAATTAACGCGTACTTCCCGTCGACAATCACATCGTGGTGTTTGCGCAGGGAGATCAATGTCCGATAGTAATGATAGATGGAGTCCGTGTCGTTCAACGCTTCTTCGGCATTGACGTCTGTGTAATTCGGATTGACTCCAATCCACGGCTCTCCGGTGGTGAAGCCGGCGTTTTCGGAAGTGTCCCACTGCATCGGCGTGCGGGCGTTGTCCCGGCTTTTCGCGTGGATGCTTTCCATGATGTCTTCTTCCGACTTGCCTTCTTCTTTCATCTCGTCATACGCGTTCAGCGTTTCGATGTCGCGGTAGTCGTCGATGGAATCGAACGAGACGTTGGTCATGCCGATTTCTTCACCCTGATAAACGTAAGGTGTCCCTTTCATCATATGCAATAAAGTTGCCAGCATCTTCGCGGACTCCTTGCGGTAACGCGTGTCGTCTCCGAAACGGGAAACGGCGCGCGGCTGGTCGTGGTTGTTGAAGTAGAGGCTGTTCCACCCCACCTCTTCCAGCGCTTCCTGCCATTTGGTGAGGTTCTCTTTCAAATCCCTCAGCTCCAACGGCTTCAACTCCCATTTGCCGCTCGGGCCGCTGTCGAGTCCCATGTGTTCGAATTGGAACACCATGTTCAACTCTTCCCGCGCTTCGTCGGTGTACAGACGCGCCAGTTCCGGCGTGACACCCGGCATCTCGCCAACCGTCATGACGTCATACTTGGACAGGACTTCTTGGTGCATCTCGTGCAAGTAGTCATGGATGCGCGGGCCATTCCGGTATTGGCTGCTTCCCGAAGCGTATTTCTTCCCGGGTTTCGGTTCGCCGTCTTCAAAGGTGTCGGGTTTGGAGATGAAGTTGATGACGTCCATCCGGAACCCGTCCACCCCTTTGTCCAGCCACCAGCGCATCATGTCGTACACTTCTTCGCGTACGGCCGGGTTTTCCCAGTTCAAATCGGGCTGCTTTTTCGAAAACAAGTGCAGGTAGTAGTCACCTGTTTCTTCATTATATTGCCATGCCGAACCGCCGAAATTGGAATACCAGTTGGATGGTTCTTTCCCGTCTTTTCCCGGCCGCCAGATGTAATAGTCGCGGTACGGGTTGTCTTTGGATTGTTTGGCTTCCACAAACCACGCGTGCTCATCTGAGGTATGGTTCACGACCAAGTCCATGACCAGCTTCATGCCGCGGCTGTGGAGTTCATCCAACAGCTCTTCCCAGTCCGCCATCGTGCCGAACGTGTCCATAATTTTCTTGTAGTCGCTGATGTCGTACCCGTTGTCGTCATTGGGTGACTCGTACACCGGGGACAACCAGATGACGTCCACACCCAAATTTTCCAAGTAGTCCAGCTTGGAGACGATGCCGGGAATGTCCCCGATGCCGTCCCCGTCGCTGTCCATGAAGCTGCGCGGATAAATTTGGTAAACGACGCTGTCTTTCCACCATGCTCTAGTCATATCGATCCTCCAGTTGATTTATGCTTCTTGACGTTTCGATTTTCCAATGATGAATGTCAATACAAACGGAACCGCCACAGCGATGGCCATTCCAATGAAGAAGGAGACCCAGTGTTCTGCGAAGATGGACAAGAACGCCGGCAGTCCGCCGATACCGATGGACGCTGCCAACACACCGCGGAAGGAAATCCATGCGCCTGCCAGGGCAGATCCTAGGATGGCGGAGAGGAAGGCGAAGCGGTAGTTCAAGTTCACCCCGAACATCGCCGGTTCCGTGACCCCGAGATAAGCAGAAATCGCGGACGTGAACGCCAATCCTTTTGTCTGTTCGCGTTTGGTCACAAACATCATCGCCAATGCCGCTGAACCCTGTGCGATATTGGAGAGTGCCACCATCGGCCATAAGAACGTGCCGTCGATGCTGCTGATTAATTGTAGGTCAACCGCCAGGAACAAGTGGTGCATCCCGGTGATGACCAACGGGCCGTACAATCCGCCGTAGACGAGGCCACCCAAAATTGGAGAGAAATTGAAGATGCCGACAATGGCACTGGTAATCCAGTTGGCGATGGTAAACGTGACAGGACCAATGACAATGAACGAGAGCAACCCAGTGACCAACAGGGCGACCGGTGCGACCACCAGCATCTGAATGGAATCCGGCACCTTGTTTCTCAAATACCGTTCCATTTTCGCCAAGATATAGGAGGCCACCAATACCGGCAAGACCTGTCCTTGGTACCCGACCTGCTGCACGTCAAGGCCGAACAGGTTCCACGTCGGGATTTCTTCCGCTGTGGCCACACTATAGGCACTCAACAAATCCGGGTGGACCAAAATCAATCCGAGGACAATCCCGAGCAACGGGCTGCCACCGAACCGGTTGACCGCCGACCACCCGACCAATGCCGGCAGGAACGTGAAGGCGGTGTTCGCGATGGTGGCGATCATTCCAGCCAATCCCGACCACTGCGGATACGCTTCAACTACAGCTTGTTCGAAGAAGATGCCTTCTCCGGTCAGCAGGTTGTTGATCCCCAACAACAGACCCGCGGTGACGATCGCCGGTAGAATCGGGATGAAGATATCCGCCAAGACCTTCACGGCCCACTGCAATGGATTCATCTTGTCTTCTGTCGCCTGTTTCACGTCGTCTTTCGAAGCTTCACCGATGCCGGTCTGGTTGACCATCTCGTCGTACACTTTGTCGACAGTGCCCTGGCCGATGACGACTTGAAATTGGTTGTTCGCCGAGAACGACCCTTTCACCAACCCAATCGATTCCAGCTTTTCCTTGTCGACCTTATCTTCGTCAGCCAACGCAAAGCGCAAACGCGTCACACAGTGCGTGGCTTTGTTGATGTTGTCTTTGCCGCCGATGGCTTCGACAATTTCACTGACTTCTTTTTTATCAATTGCCATGTTTTTCATCCTTTCGTCAAACGGTTACATTATCATGCTTACTTTTTGTAAGCGTTACGCTCCTTATATTATACTTGTCTGTACAAGTTGTCAAATCTTATGAGGAGGTCCTTTGTTTTCCCGGCCACTTCCGGGCGTTCGCTTTGATCAGACCGTACAATTTCTTCCGTCGGCCCGCCAGCTCTTCCACGTTCGCTTCAAATTCTTCGTCAGAAACGACCGGAATACCCGTCTCCCTCAGCGAGCGCAGATCCGGAAGCGGCGGCACGTCGTCGGAAGAAGCGATGCGGGAGAAATCAAGTGTCTCTAGGTACTCTTGGATAGTGGAACGCATATTGCGCATGAGAACGGCGTTCGTACGAGATTCCGGTTCCACGCCGCATTCGATGATTGTCAAAGCCTCGTCCAGTGCCGCAACCGCCACAGCTGCCGACTGCCCAGATTTTTCACTGTAGTAAAAATGAAGCAAAGGGTACGCATCATGCTGCTGGGTCAACGCGCTCAATTCCGAAGAGAGGTTCATGAGTAGCAAATCCAATTGATGGAACTCTTCTCCGTTCCACGCTTCCTTGACGATTGTGGAAGCATCTGTAGAAAGGGCGGTGATGCTGGACGCGAACGCGCGCTTGCGGACCACCGCATCCACCACCGAGATGATGTAAGAGGCGCCCAGGGTCAAAAAAAGCATCCCACTGCCGGAGACCAGCGTCGACACAATCTGCCACAATCCCTCTTTGGGGGAATAATTGCCGTTGCCTAACGTAAACAAGGAATACCCGGTGAAATACACCCGTTCATACCATAAAATGTCGCCTCCATTCATCGTGTCGGAGATGGCGTCCGCTTCCGCCGCAAACACGAAGGACCAACCAATCCACATCGACAGCACCCACATGCCCAATGTCAGCACCAAAATCACCGGGCCCGATAAGCTCAACAACCGCTTCTTCTTTCCTGCCATCTTTCGGAACACCCGCCATGTGCCGGATGCCAGCCGGTTCGAAACCGGTCCCGCTCCCCCGTTCACCCAAAGCGTCGTCCAAATCAAATCGATGACGGTCAACCCCAGGATAAACAGGCCGACAATCAAATATATGTTTCGCATGGTCTCCCTCCTCCTTGTGTGTGGTATACGTATTTATGTTACCAGTCCGCTTCCATTCATGACAAATCTCCCGTCCGATTGGCGGATTTGCATTTGGTTCAGGAGGGGATTTTTGGTATACTCTGCTATTGTAAAAGACAATTGAATTGCCACTGTATAGAAGGAGTTGGAAATGGTCCCATGACCCCTGATTTGGAGAGTTTGAGTCCGTTTGAATTGAGTTTGTACCTGGAGAAAAAAGTACGATCCATTGACCATCCGAAAGAATGGTTGAATGCCGGGAGAGGAAACCCCAATTGGACGGCGTTTGTTCCCCGCGAAGCCTACTTCCTGTTAGGGCAGTTTGCCACCGAGATGACGATGCGCCACTCAACTGGATTCACCGCTGGAATGGTGGACACCGAAGAAATTTACGGGGAGTCGCTGCTGCGCTTTTTGGACGAACACCCCGGAAAAGGCAGTGCGTTCTTGCGTGACATCTGGGAGAACGGCACCCACTTCCTGGGAATGGCCCGCGAGAAATGGCTGGCCCATATGATGGATTACATCATCGGTGACAATTACCCGAACCCGGAACGCGTGTTGAAAGCATGCGAACTGCCGATCAAACAGTATTTGCACCATGAATTGTTTGATTCCGACTCCGCCCCTTTCGACGTGTTTGCGGTGGAAGGCGGGACGGCAGCGATCTGTTACGTCTTCGATTCGCTGGTCAATAACGGGCTCCTGCATCCCAAAGACAAAATCGCCTTGATGATTCCGACGTTTGCCCCTTATTTGGAGATCCCTGAGCTGCCTCAGTATGAATTCGATGTCGAATACATCAAAGCCCAGCCGGTCCGGATTGACGGACAGCTGAGCCACCAGTACCCCGACGAAGAACTCAACCGTCTGAGAAACAAGGACATCAAAGCCTTGTTTGTCGTCAATCCAAGCAACCCGACTTCGGATGCCCTGAGTGAGGCGACCATCGCGTTGTTGCAGGAAATCATCCAAGAAGACAACCCGAACTTGATGATTCTGACCGACGACGTGTACGGCACGTTTTTGCCTAAGTTCACGTCCTTGTTCACCGCCATCCCATACAATACGGCCTGCATCTATTCGTATTCCAAATACTTCGGGGCCACCGGATGGCGCATCGGCACCATCGCGGTCGCAAAAGACAACTTGTTCGACCATCTGTTGGCCAAGCATTCCCGACGCGAGAAAAAAGCGTTGAACGAACGGTACGGGACGTTGGCGTCGGAACCGGAAAAGATCAAATTCATCGACCGAATGGTGGCGGACAGCCGGGACATCGCTTTGAATCATGCGGCCGGATTGTCTTCCCCGCAACAGGTGATGATGGTGTTGTTCAGCCTGTACTCCCTGCTGGACAAAGAACACGGGTATAAAAAAGAAGTCATGGCCATCTGCCATGAACGGGAAACCCTCCTCTTTGACCATCTCGGCTTGGAACATCCTCTTCCTTCATTAAGTACCGCCTATTATTGTGAGATTGACCTCCAAGACTGGATGGCGGACCGGTACGGCACTTCCTTTGCGGCACATGTCCGGGAAGAATGGACCGTCACGGATTTCTTGACCCGTCTGGCCGAAGAGGAACACTTGATGTTGTTGAAGACCGATGCCTTCGGAAGCGGCGAATGGACCGTGCGGGTATCGTTGGCGAATCTGGCGACCGAACACTATGCAGAAGTGGGCAACCGCATCGTTACGTTGACCGACTGTATCCATCAGGAATACCAGTCTGAATTTCCTTCGTCCCGCCATCAATAAACACACCGACACTTTCCGGCGATAACCAAGGCCGCATTGTTCGGTTTTCCACTTCATTGGAAGATTCTAATCCGATTAGCTTTCGGATATAACGAAAAAAACTGGACATCGGAAGCATTTACCTATATGATTATTCAGGAAACTTTTTAGCAAAACATGAGGAGAGATTACAGTGAAAAGAGCAGTTGGAACAGTCGTACGCGGACTTCGCGGCCCTATCGTCAATCAAGGGGATGACATCGGACAAATCGTAGTGGATACTGTCTTGAACACCGCCAAAGTGGAAGGGTATGACATCCAAGACCAAGACATCATCGCCATCACGGAATCCGTCGTCGCCCGGGCACAAGGAAATTATGCGTCCATTGATGACATCGCCGCAGATGTCCAAGCTAAGTTTGACGGAAAAACCATCGGAGTGCTTTTCCCGATCCTCAGTCGGAACCGTTTCTCCAACCTTCTAAAAGGAATCGCCCGTGGAGCCAAAGACATCGTATTGATGTTGAGTTTTCCTGCGGACGAAGTGGGAAACCATTTGGTTGACATTGATGAATTGGACGCAAAAGGCGTGAATCCTTGGACGGATGTCTTGAACGAAGAAGAATTCCGTCAGCATTTCGGATACAAAAAGCATGCGTTCACCGGTGTGGACTACATCGACTACTACAAAGAACTGGTGGAATCAGAAGGCGCAACATGCAAAGTCATCTTCTCCAACAACCCGCAATCCATTTTGGACTATACAAAACATGTATTGACGTGTGACATCCACAGCCGCGTGCGGACCAAACGCATTTTGAACAGCCGCGGTGCTGAAACGGTTTACGGATTGGACGATTTGTTGACAGAATCCTTGAACGGAAGCGGCTTTAACCCTGAATACGGTTTGTTGGGTTCAAACAAAGCGACAGAAGACACTGTCAAGCTCTTCCCGGCCAACTGCCAACCACTTGTAGAAGACATCCAAGCTAAATTGAAAGACGCGACAGGCAAAAACGTTGAAGTGATGGTTTATGGAGACGGGGCCTTCAAAGACCCAGTCGGAAAAATCTGGGAACTGGCTGACCCGGTTGTCTCCCCTGCTTACACTTCCGGTTTGACAGGTACGCCAAACGAAGTGAAGCTGAAATACTTGGCAGACAACAACTTCTCCGATTTGCGCGGCGAAGAACTTCGGGAAGCGATCGCCAACCATATCCAAAACAAAAAAGAAGACTTGGTCGGAGAGATGGAAGCCCAAGGCACCACCCCGCGTCGTCTGACGGACCTCATCGGTTCACTGGCTGACTTGACGTCAGGCAGCGGCGACAAAGGAACACCATTCGTTTACATCCAAGGGTACTTCGACAACTACACAAATTAACCCAATGCATCAAAAAGGAGACCTTCTCACTAGAGACGGTCTCCTTTTTTTGTCTACCTACATCAAGAATCTTCCGAGATATAGGAGATTTTTTTATTCTTTTTTCCGGATAAGAAAAACGGCACCCCGGACAAGGTCAACACAATCCCCAACAACGCATTCAGCGGCTGGGTGAGCAGGATGCTTGTCAATATGAAGACTCCTCCCGCCATAGCCACAAGCGGGATGAACGGATAAAGCGGCACTTTGTACGGGCGGTTCAACTCGGGTGCACGCTTCCGCAAGAGCAAGACCGCCAGGAACGTCATGGTCGAAAATATCCAGATGACAAAGACAATGAGATCCGTCAGTTGGTTGAAAGAACCGGTCAGCATCATCATAACAGAAACAAACAAGATGAAAATACCCCCGTTCATCGGGATATTCGTTTTGGCATGCACGTGTCCGAACCAGCCGGAAAACGGCAGCATCCCTCTTTGAGCCAAGACATACGGAATGCGCATGCCGGACAGGAAGTACCCGTTCATCGCACCGAAAACGGAGATGAGAATCCCAATGGTGATCAGTTTCCCGCCGATTCCAGGGAACAACTGCGTGGCAACGGCGGCCGCCGGGGTTTCTGTTGCGGCCAACACAGCACTGTCAACGACAAAGAGATACGCCACATTGATGGCCAGATACACAGCCATCACGATAGAAAGTCCTCCGACAATCACGCGCGGCAAGGTTTTTCCGGGGTTCTTCATCTCCCCGGCCAAAGCACCGACGTTGATCCATCCATCATAAGCAAAGAGCGTCGCGACCAAAGCCGAACTGATGGCGGTCATGAAGGGCCGGTCCGCGGCAGCGAAAGGCAACAACTGCGTTGAACCGCCACCTGGGTAGAGAAGACCGGCCACAATGATGACGAGGAGAGGAATCAATTTCAAGAAGGTGGCTGCAGTCTGGATCCGGCCGCCATATTGGGTGCCCATAAAATTCATCAAGGCGATGAACAAAGCGGTCCCTATGGCGATCGGAACGGTCAGTCCGCTGCTTAACCCGAAAAGACTGATGACTTGGGCCGCGAAGATAATCGCCAGCGCAGCGAAGTTGGCAGGGAAATACACCACCATCTGGGCCCAACCGGCAAGGAATCCCCAAAACTTTCCGTATACTTCTTCCATATAGACCATCAAGCCGCCGGTCTGCGAGTAGATGGTCCCGATTTCCGCCACTGTCAACCCTCCGGCAATGGTGATGATTCCTGCGATAAGCCAAGCCAAAAGTCCGACACCCGGAGCTCCGCTGGCAGTGAAGACAGCGGCAGGCTTGAAAAACACGCCCGCCCCGATTACGGTTCCTACCAACACAGTCAACGCCGTCAAGCCGCTGACGGATTTTTTCAATTGTGGTTCCTTCATCTCTTTTCCAACTTTCTCTCGTATCCTTGATAAAGTAAACTGTTTCCCATTCTAGAGACAGTGCTCTCTTCCGTCAAGGCTTCTTCCTTATAAAATAAAAAGAATTTGATGAATTTCCGCACACAAATTTTCACGTACAGAATGTTCGGGAAAATCAAAAAAGACACCCCTCCTTCAGAAACGTCTTTTCCGTCTCAAACTTCCGCATCAGCTGCGGTATTCCATCGCTAGCCCTTTCAAGAAATTGCGGGCGTACCGGTCCCCGCACTCCTTGTAGTTGCGGTGGCCTTCTTTTCTCAACACGGCGCTCAGTTCACTGTTGGACAGGTAGACGCCGGTGTCATCCAGGATATCCAAGATGTCCTCGCTTGTCAGCTTAAGGGCAATTTTCACTTTTTTCAACAAGACATTGTTGGCGTCCTTGTCGTGTTTAAGCGAAAAGGTCGGTTTGACCGGCTCTCCGGATTTGGTGGTTTGTCTTCCTCTTTTATGAATAATCAACCCGTTCAAGAACGATTCCAGTGTGTGGTTGTGGCACTCTTCCATGTAGACATTTTCCACATACTCTTCCTCGTCGTCTTCGTGTCCTTTTTGTTTGATGAGCAGCGCTTGGACCTCTTCGACGGTGATGTCCATCCCGCCCAGGCCGACTATCTCCGCCACTTCTTCATCCTTTAGGTCCAATGCGTACCTTAACCGTACCAAGCGATCGTTGTTATTCATTGTGTACTCCTTTTTGTGCGTTCATTTTTTGTGGCTTCATTATAACAAACCTCGGATTGCATTGATACCATGGATCATCGGACCAGAAAAGCAATGAAAGCCATTCACTTCCGAACATTAGAAAAAATTAATAACTTATTGTTAAGAAAATTCCTTGTTTTCTCGTTTGGATGCCGTATACTGAAAGCAACTGAACAAGGATCTAATATAATTTAGCGATATGGGCTAGAAGTTTCTACCGGACACCGTAAACGTCCGACTATTAGATCAGCATGGGTTCATCATTCGTTCTTTGGTGGATACTCTGTTGATGAATAGATAGAAATTGGGACAATTGTCCTGCTCTTGCACTAGCCTGCAAAAAGGTCACTCTTTGTGATGCTTTTTGTGGGCTTTTTTCTTTCCACGGGCCGGATGGTCCAAGCAGGAACGGCTTCTCTCTTTCTTCTATTACCGCTAGACGCAGATTAATTTGCATCCTGTTTCAGAAAAAACTTTTTTTATCCAGGAGGAACAAATGGAAACACGATTGGATGAACACGTTGTGGAGGTAACAGAAAGTTACACCGAGCAAACTGCCGACACGGAATTGTACTACGGGGTGGAAGACACACCGGATCTCGTCACCACCACTGTCTTAGGTTTTCAAAACGTCATCACCGCTTTCGGCGGCTTGGTGGCCGTCCCTCTTATCATTGCCGGAATGGCCGGCTTCGGCATCGCCGATACGGCATACATGGTCAGTGCCGCTTTGTTGGTTTCAGGAATTGTTTCGATTATTCAGTCAAAAGGGTTTGGACCAAAATTCTTCCGTGTGGGGGCAGGAATGCCGACCATCATGGGAACAGACTTTGCATTCGTGGGACCGGCTGCTTCCGTTATCGCACACGGCGGTATCGCAGCATACTTCGGTGGAACCATGCTGGCGTCTTTGGTTGAACTGGTCATGAGTTATTTCATCAAACCGGTCATGAAGTTCTTCCCACCGGTTGTGACGGGATCCGTTATTTCCTTGATGGGGATGACGTTGATGTCTGTTGCGATGGAATGGGCTGCGGGCGGAGTCGGTGCCGCAGACTTTGGTGCCGCACGCAACATTTTCATTGCTGCTCTCATTTTTGTCATCATCGCCGCCATCAACCACTACGGCGGGAAAAAATTCGCTCCTTATTCAGTCTTGATCGGTGCCGTAATCGGATATATCATCTGTATCCCATTGGGCATGGTGGACTTCCAACAAGTCAATGACGCGGCTTGGTTTGCTTTGCCGCAATTGTTCAAATACGGCATCACGTTCCGTTGGGAATACGCCCTGCCGTTCGTCACAGGTTACTTGGTTACCATCATTGAAACCGTCGGCGTGATGCAGACATTAGGACAAGTTACGAAAACAGACATCACAGATGAAGACATCGCAGCCGGTGTCCGTGCTGATGGGATTGGTTCCATCATTGGCCCAATCTTCGGTTCCGGCCCTTCCGCCACCTTCAGTCAAAATGCCGGATTGATTCCAATGACGAAAAACGCGTCCCGTAAAGTCGCCATCGCTGCTGGTTTCATCATGATTGCGATGAGTCTTCTGCCGAAATTCGCTACTCTCGTTTCCATCATGCCGATGCCGGTTTTGGGCGGAGCTGGATTGTTGATGTTCGGTAACGTGGCTGCAGCTGGAATCCAGTCTCTTTCCCGCGTGAAATTTACCAACCGCAACATGTTGATCGTTGCAGGTTCAATGGCTGTCGGCCTTGGCGTGGCGTTCCGTCCGGAAGTCACTGCAGGTCTTCCAGGTTTCTTGAGCGGATTGTTCTCTTCCGGAATCTCTGCCGGAACCATCGTTGCATTGACATTGAACATCCTTTTGAAAGAAAAAAACGAAACCGTCGCTGAATAATTAGCGACCTTCCCTAACCGTCGGAATTCTTCTAAAGAATCCCGGCGGTTTTTCTGTTATACTTCAAATTAGAAATATGGAGCAAAAAAGCCTTCAGGAGCGTGAAGAACATCAATAAGCGAAACAGAAACCGTAACCCGCAGCACAGAAAACCGATGAAATCAAAAGCCAACACAGCCGCACAAGGCGTCACCAACTACAAAGTGGAAGAACCGATGGAACTGCTGCCGTTTTTATTGAAAGTGATGAACAACCGCAGCCGGAATTCCGTGAAATCCATTTTGACCCGCGGACAAGTGGCGGTGGACGGCAACATCTACACCAAGCACAACCACCCGTTGACTCCCGGACAAACCGTTTCCGTGTTGAGCAACAAAGAAGCTATGCGTCGTTCTGAATTGATCGACATGACCATTCTGCATGAAGACAGAGACATCATCGTCATCAACAAAGGCGCCGGCCTACTTTCCATCGCAGCCAACGACCCGACAGAATTGACCGCGTATTCCCAACTCAGTGAGTACGTGAAAAAAGAAAACCCGAACAACAAAATCTTTGTGGTGCACCGCCTCGACCGTGACACGTCCGGTGTGATGTTGTACGCCAAATCGGAAGAAATCAAAGAAGCGTTGCAAGCGGATTGGAAAAACATCGTCAAAGAGCGTATCTACACTGCGCTGGTTGAAGGAACAGTGGAAAATGACCACGGCACCCTTTCTTCCTGGCTCACTGAAAACAAAGCGATGAAAATCTACGCGAGTCCTGTCGACAACGGCGGCAAACACGCCGTCACGCATTACCGAAAAGTCCGCGGCAACGAAAACTACACGTTGTTGGAAGTCGAATTGGAAACCGGCCGCAAACACCAAATCCGCGTCCAATTGAAAGAAATCGGCCATCCCGTCGCCGGCGACAAGCAGTACGGCGCGGCCACCAACCCGATGAAACGCCTGGGGTTGCACGCGACCACGTTGGTTCTTGTCCACCCGGGAACAAACAAACTCGTCCGCTATACCGCTGAGGTACCGCCTGCGTTTTTGAGATTGTCGAACTAAGCAACACCGAAAAAAATCCCATATTGTGCCGAACCGGCCGGAGACCCCTTGTCCCGGCCGTTTTTTTGTTGGATATGTACCATGCATACGGTTTTAGGGTACTTCTTTTTGACAAAAAACGATCCGACACTTATATTAAGTAAGAGTATTTTTAAATCATGGAGGACACAAATGAAGAAAAACAAGAAAATCAATATCGGTCTTTTAAAATGGCTGGAGCGAGTCGGCAACAAACTTCCCGACCCGGCCTTTCTTTTTGTCATCCTGGCGGTCATCACCATGGTCGCTTCCGCGGTGGCTGCGCAGTTCGATTTGTCGGTCACTTACGAAGGCGTGAACAGCGCCACGGGTACCATTGAAACAATCACCACAACGGTCAACAATTTGTTGTCTGTCGAAGGACTGCACTACATAGTGACCAATGCCGTCACTAACTTCACGAGCTTCTTCCCGTTGGGGACGGTGTTCACCGTCATCCTCGGGGTGAGCGTGATGGAAGGAACCGGAATGCTGGCGGTTCTGCTGCGGCGGATTGTTTCTAAAACACCCAAAACATTCATTTCAGCGATGGTCGTATTTTTGGGGGTCATGTCCAATATCGCGTCTTCCACAGGTTACATTGTCTTGGTTCCGTTGGGCGCCATCATTTTCTTAGCCAGCAAACGGCATCCCATCGCCGGTTTGGCGGCCGCATACGCCGGTGTTTCAGGCGGATGGACAGCCAACTTGCTGCTAGGTTCCAACGACCCGTTGTATGCGGGAATTTCCTCCGAAGCCGCCCGCATCCTCGACCCGTCTTATACGGTTTTGCCGACGGATAACTGGTTTTTCATGATTGCGTCCACTTTCTTGGTGACCATCGTCGGAACGTTTGTCACCGACAGAATCATCGAACCGAGCCTGCCGGAGTACGAGTTTTCCACCCAAGAAGAAGTGGAAGACATCACCCCTGTGGAGAAAAAAGGGTTACTGTACGCCGGGATTGCGGAAGCCATCTATCTGTTGGGGATGGCTTGGATGGTGCTTCCGGAAAACGGGCTGCTTAGAAATCCAGAAACGGGAGAAATCTTGAACTCCCCGTTCATGTCGGGAATCATTTTCTTTTTGATGCTGTTCTTCTTGATTCCAGGTATCGCATATGGAATCGGCTCAGGTGTCATCAAGCGGAGCCAGGATGTGACGGAATTGATGACCAAGGGGATCCAAGGCATCTCGAATTTCCTTGTGCTGATTTTTTGGGCCGCTCAGTTCACAGCTATCTTCGGTTACTCCAACTTGGGAATCATCCTCTCGGTGAACGGAGCCCAATGGTTGACGCAAATCGGGTTGACCGGCCTGCCGTTATTGCTGTTGTTTATCTTGTTGGCGGCGCTCATTGATTTCATCATGCCGGTGGATACCGCCAAGTGGGCATTGATGGCTCCGATTTTCGTGCCCATGTTCATGCAGGTGGGGCTGTCTCCTGAAGCCACGCAATTGACGTACCGGATTGGAGACTCCACCACCAATATCATCACCCCGTTGATGCCGTTTTTCCCGATGATCATCGCCTTTTTCCAGAAGTACGACAAAAAGGCCGGAATCGGAACTGTCGTATCGACGATGCTTCCGTATTCCCTCTCCTTTTTAGTTGGTTGGCTGATTCTTCTCAGCATCTGGTACTTGCTGGGACTGGCAATCGGTCCGGGAGCATGGTTGACCCTTTAGAAATGGAACACACAAAAGCACCAGCGAAGCGACATGCTTCGCCGGTGCTTTTTTCCTTTCTCCCGTTCTCAACTCAGTTATTTTGCAACCTCACCCAGTAATTCACTTGAGAAGCGTTCTCAAGTGAATTACTGATGAATTTTTCCACTTATCTGCTTCGAGACGGCTTCTCAATGGAAATAGTTTGTCTTTTCTCTCATTATTTCCATCGAAAAGGCCTCTCAAACGAAATACTCCGCCTTTCACCCACTTATCTGCGTTGATACAGCGTTTCATCGTAGATTGTTCCTGTTTCATGGATAAATTGCAGCATCAATCGATTCACGCGCTCCGCTTCTTCGTGATGCACCCAATGTGTCGCTTCTCCGAGCAGGATGCCCTGCCCTTTTTCACAATAACTCAAGCTTTTTTCGGCCAGCTCGTGGCCAAGGAACTGGTCTTTCGCTCCCCAAATCACCAGCGTAGGAACAGACACCCTCAGCGGCCTTTTAGGAAGGGCGACTCTTCCGATATTGGCCCGATACCAATGGAGCATGGAACGCATCGCTCCGGGTTGGTCCCACGCAGAACGGTAACGCTGCAAGTCGTCGTCGCTGAACGTTCCTTCTCGGCTGGTGTTTCGCAGCGCATGCGAAGCCGGCGTCCAGTCGGAAAGTTGAAACAGTTTTTCCGGAAGTGCCCTGATTTGAAAAAACGCCGCATACGAGCTTCGCACCAATTGACCGGGATGCTGCCGGATTTGCTGGCGCATCGCTGCTTCGTGGGGGGCGTTCAAAATCACCAATTTGTGCAGCAATCCCGGGTACTCCCGTGCCACCCGCCAGGCAACGATGCCACCCCAATCATGGCCGACAAGGAAGACTTTTTCCCTCCCGGAAGCTTTGATCAACCCCACGACATCTTTTACCAGCTCTCCCGTTCGGTAGTCTGCCACTTTTTTCGGCTTGTCACTGAGGTTGTACCCGCGCTGGTCGGGCGCCCACATGCGGAACCCTTTTTCTGCCAAAGAGGTGAGTTGTTTGTGCCAGCCGTACCAAAATTCCGGGAACCCATGCAACAACAAGACCAACTCCCCGTCTGCAGGCCCTTTCTGGGCAACATGGAGTCTGATGCCGTTTGTTTCCACATATACATGCTCGACCGCTTCCATCCGCTTACTCCTCCTTGCACTTGTTCTTTAGATGGATTATACCTTATCAGCTGAAGAGAGGGGCACGGAACGCATTTTCCAACTTGAACCAGCTTTATCATTTACAGCGCTTTCAAAATCAGCTATAGTTTAATCAACGCAACGGAATTTCTTCAGTCTTGCCTCGCTTTTTCCTGCACCTTTTAGTTTCCTATATAACAGAAAATGGTGACCATGATGAAAAAACTACTATTCCTACTTTTGGCGGCTGGCGGCCTTGTGTTTATTGTTGGAGCCATTGTTTTGGGGAGTCCTCTGACGTCTCAACTCGACCTTGGAGGCAGCACCCCCTCCGAGAGTACCTATAATGTGAAAGAGTTTGGTGCCGCGGGAGACGGCCGGACAGATGACACCCCCGCTTTCGAACAAGCCATTGAAGCCGCTGCTTCCAACGGCGGCGGAGAAGTTTTTGTCCCTGTCGGAACGTATGTGCTGCATCCGATATTTTTGCAGTCTCATGTGGACTTGATTGGCGCGGACCGGGATGTAGTGACGTTGAAACTATCGGATGACGCAGACAATCAAGGGTTGACCCGGTTGGTGAACATCGAAGAGGCGGAAAATATCCAAATCCACAATATCACTTTCGACGGCAATGCGCCGGCTCATGAAGGCGGAACGGAACACATGCACACCCTCTTCATCTGGGACAGCAAACATATTGTGGTGGACAACAACCGGATGCAGCATGCCATCGGCGACGGGGTTTCCATCACCGGTTCCACTCAAGCAAGCGAAGATGTCACGATTTCCAACAACATTCTCCTCGACAATCACCGTTCCAACATCGTCGTGGAACAAGTGAATGACATCAAGATTTTCCGCAACCAAAGCACCTCCAACATTGGACGCCCCACCCTTCATTTTGAACCGTTTGAAGAGATGGATCTTTACGGAGCGGAGGTGTACGAAAACACCTTTGGATCCAATGCGTCTGACACCTACACCATTCAAATTGAAGGCACCCCTGAACCCGGGAACTATTTCCATGACATCTGGTTTTATAACAACACAATAAAAGGTCTGAGCGGACGTTTCATGGTAAAAGAAACAAAAGACTCAGAAATTTACAACAACACGTTTACCGTGAAGGATCTGTATATTTGGTTCAAAAACGACAATTTGCACATCTATAAAAACACAATCGAAACAAGGAACGGCATCACCGTCAAAACAAGTGCGGACGGCCGGTATGCAGGTTTACCGAAAGCAGGCTGAAGCCGTCTTTGGATTCCAACACTTCATAATCCAAGACCGCTTTTTTCGCTTTTGGGTGTTTGGGTGACACAAAGACTTGATTTTTCTTTTTGTCCTTATACAAATAGTGTTCCAATTCGCCTTTTTTCTTTTCCGGCGTGCCGTGAACGACCGCCAGATACCGGCGTTCCATTGCCTGTCTTCGGATCATGTCCGACAAACGGGATGCGGCTTTGGACGTCTTGGCAAACACCATGGCGCCGCCGACCGGCCGATCCAGGCGGTGCACCAGTCCCAAGTATACATTTCCTGGCTTTTGGTGGCGGATTTTCAAGTCTTGTTTCAACAGGGTCAACATATCCAGGTCGCGGCTGCTGTCTTCCTGCACCGGTATGTTTACCGGTTTTTCTACCAGCAGTAAGTGGTTGTCTTCAAATAGTACAGATACGTTATTCAATCCTCTTCTCCTTTTAATCTACTAATCTGGTTTCCATTTCACTAATCATCTTACAACATTATGCCACATATCTTTAAATTTTTCTTTTAAGTTTAGAAGAGCGGAATCGGACCAAATAAAACGAGTATTTCGAGAGGATTTGGTCCAATAACCGGTGGAAGGTCCAAATCGCTTGTATTTCTCTGGAAGATTTGGTCACTTCCGGTGAAACAAGCCCAAATCTGAAAATTTCTCATGAAAAATTTGGTCCCATCGGATGGACACACGAAAAAAGCTGAGAGGAGCTCTCAGCTTTTATTATTTATTCTATTAACCTTTTATCGAAGCGCTGGATACGGCATCGACGGTGTCTTTTTTGGTTGCGCTGGAAACCGCGTCCACCTCTTCATTGGCGCCTTTCTTTGTTGCGCTCGAAACGGCGTCGACGTCCCCCACCAGTTTTTGGCCGGTTTGTTCCAAATACCAGTCGATGACCGGTTGGAGATCCAGAATGTACTCATTGATTCCGGCATAGTTGCCGTCTTTGTCGTGCATCGCTTGGTAGTTGTGTACGACATATTTGTCCGGTCCGTGTGTCGGTACATTGACGCGGAACACGTCCATCGCGCCGGAGCGCAGCTGTTGGATCACCCAGGAAACGTTGTTGTGCTTGCTTTCCGGGTGGCATTTCGCCAATGGGTTCCCGACTTGTCCCGGTGTCCGGGAAGCCAACATCTCTTCCGCCGGCATCGTGCGGTTGTAGTAGAGGAACTGGTTGTTGTTATCGGCGTATGTGAGTTCCAACGGCATCGATGCCAGGAACATGTTCAACTGGTCGACCGTCAACAAACCACGGTCCAGTTTCACATACGTGTCCCCTTCCACCGCATTCACTTTTTCTGCGGCCTGCTCCAACCAGTCGTCGGCGTACATATCGACGCCTTCCACGGTTGTGTCGATTTTTCCGGTCGCATACAAGTCTTCCGGTTCCGGCTGGGCTTTTTTCGGTTCTTCCAAGACAGATACCACTTGGATGAAACGCAGGAATTTCTTCAAACAGCTTTCCAAAAAGTCGACCGTCCCTTGGTCTTTCAAGTTCTCGTTTTCATCAAACGCTTCTTTGACGTTTCCAAGCAGGAATTCGTTCCCCGGCATGACGATGGCGTTGACCCCCGGCGCGTCCAAAATTTGGCGCAGGTGCAGCTGCGCGCGGGAAGACCCTTGGCTGAAATAGGAAGCACCCACAATCATGACCGGTTTATTTTCCAAAGGATGGATGTTGAAAGACAACCATTCAAGCAAACTCTTCAATCCGGCGGGAATGGTGTGGTTGTGTTCGGGTGTCGCGATGATCACCCCGTCTGCCTGCAAAATTTTGTTTTTGATTCGTTGGATGGGTTCGCTGTTCGTCTGGTCGTTGCTTTGATTGAACAGCGGCACGTCGGTGATTTCCACAATGTCCAATTCAAACAACTGGTTGAATTGTCTTTTGATAAACTGCAACAACAAGCGGTTATATGATTTGTCTGCGTTGGATCCTACAATACCCACTAATTTCATTTTATTGGCTCCTTTTGTTGGCTGATTTTTTCTTAGTTTGCTTCCCAAGAAAAGTTTGCGGCGTCTTTTTTATTTTGTTCATGGTTGTGGTTCATTTGGTTTGTGATGGCAACAAAGGTCAAGAAATCTTTGAACAATCCGTCCAACTTGTCCACCTGTTCTTGGTCTTTCAAGTTGACATCTTCGTCAAACGCTTGGAGCGAATGGCTCAACAAAAATTCTGAGCTTGGCATGATGCGGGCTTTCAATTCGGGGGCATCCAAAATTTGACGCAAGTGTGCCTGTGCCCGGGATGACCCCAACGTGCCGTACGACGCCCCGGTAATCATCACCGGTTTGTCCACAAACGGATAGATGCCGTACGACAACCAGTTCAACGCGTTGATCAATGCTGCAGGAACGGCATGGTCGTATTCCGGCGTACTGATGATGACCCCGTCGGCGGCTTCGATTTTATCCGCGATGACCTGGACTTCTTCGGGAATTTGTTTGTCTTCCGGCTTGTTGAATACCGGAATGTCCTTGATTTCGACCACTTCAATGTCTGCTTCACCGGAGAAATGGTGCTTCATGTACTGCAGCAACATCCGGTTTGTTGATTGTTCTGAATTCGTGCCTACGAGTCCAACAAATTTTTTCATGTGCTTACTTCCTTCCCATTCACTTAATGATGTTTTCTTCTAATCCTTTTGAATACAGCATCTGTCCGTCTTTCGTAAGAACCAGTCCTTCGATTCCTTCGAGCCGATTCAACGCATCAATCACTTCTTCTGAAGTTTTTCCGTACAGACGCGTGGTCCATATTTCTCCATCCACTGACCGTTTGGAATGAATTGTCAAGCTGGCAACATCGGTGGAGGTGGGATAACCCGTGTGAGGGTCCAAAATATGATGGTACGTCCGTCCTTCTTTTTCCAAGCTTCGTTCATAAATGCCTGAAGTCACAACTGACTGGTCCGCCACCTTCAAAGCCGCCACGTAATGGCTCCTAGGAGACAGCGGATGTTGAATCCCAATCGTCCAGTGATTTTTCTTCCGGTCCTTGGGAGGGCCCAAACCAAGAATGTTTCCGCCCAGATTGAGCAGTGCCGATTCGACCCCTTCGCTCTTCAAATACGCCACAATCAAATCCGCTATGTAACCTTTCGCCAGCGAACCTAAATCAATCGACATTCCCGTATCTTCCAAGTACACGCTTTGTTCTTCGTCGTCCAACCGAATCTTCTGCGGGTTTGTCTTCTGGAGGAGACGGTCAATCTCTTCGGAAGTCGGGACTTTCGCATCTTTGAACCCAATCCGCCACGTCTGTACCAACGGACCGATGGCGATGTTCAAGTTGCTGTCGGGAGCGCAGCTGTGGTGTTTTCCCACTTCAATCAAGTGGTACAATTCCGGATGGACCTTCACCGGTTTGATCCCGGCCTGTTTATTGACCGCCATCAACTCCGAATCCGGACTGTTGGCACTGAACCGGTGCTCGTACTCCCGCAGACGGTGAATGACTTCCGCCATCACTGCATCCGCGGACGGATGTTCGATCACCAAATCAATGATGGTCCCCATCAAGCGGATGGATTCTCTTTTAGTGTCCACATTCAATCCTCCCTTTTTTCAACCTTTGACGCACCTGATGTGACTTGTTCTTCCAGAGCAGCCAGCTCGCTCAACGCAACTTGGTTTCGATTGATTTTGGAATACGCGCGGGCGTCATAGATAAGTTCCAAGATGGTTTCTTTCGATTTTCTTTGACGGATGGCATTTTTTGCTAATTGAATAGCAGCCCGGGCAAGGTAATACGTCACGTGATTATCTGAGCAAATAGAGACGGCATATTTCAACAATGCATTGCTGACGTCCAACTCTTCAATGGTCGAATAAAACACTCCGCACTGAAACACAATATTCAACACACGCCATGTATCCTCAAGTGTGACTGTGGGGTAACTATAAATCTTTTCCAACACGCGGTTGAAGTAAAACTCCGCTTTTTCTTGGTCTCCTTCCCGTGAATACACCATGCCGATCCCGGTATAAGCGAGCAACCGGAAAATCTTCGCTTCTTCAGTTTCTTCCGCCAGCAAAATCTGGTCAAAGACAAATAATATGTCGGTCACCGGGCGGTTTTGGAAAATCATGATATAACCGTTCAAGTAATGGTGCCGCATAGAAAGACGGGCTTCCTCCACTTCAGGGATAGAAACAGTCTGCAGCAGCTCAGCCGCTTGGGTATACTCACTCGTAATCAAGAAGAACTCCACTTGATTCATCTTTTCAATTGTTTCTGAATATTTCACTCCCACCCGGGGAAACAGCTCTCCCAGAGGCAAATTGAGCCGGTTACAAAGTTGAATGAGGATTTTTAGATTGGGGACTTTGCCGTTGTTTTCAAAACGGCTCAATGTGGCCTGCGTACAAATGTCTTCCGCTAATTCGCTTTGCGACATGCCCAAAGCTTTGCGCGCTTCGACAAACCGTTCAATGTTCACGCTCAACCCGCCTTCCGTCAACTAACAGCCCTTTTCATGTTACTGAATTCACATTACTAAGCATCTTGATTGTATGCCTATATACCAGGTTTGTCAACAACATATATAAAATTTTATATATTTTCGCTTTTGTCTTTGTATATTTTGTGAATTTATTATAAAAGGGCGCTGAGCAATACTCACTACTTATAGTTCGTTTTCAAGCTTCGGCGAACACAAAGAATTCTTGAAACAGATTTCTTTGTCAAATAGGGAGACTGTTTTCAACAAAGAAATAAGACTGGGGCGATTCTTTGTTGAATAGTAGTGTCCTCATTGCCAAAGAATTGTAACTCATTTTTTCTTTGTAATGAATTGTACGAATAAGTGCAACACTGAATGGAATCGACGAGGATGGCGGCGAACAAGTCACCCGTTTCACTTTTTAACCCCAAAAGAAAAAAACAAGGCCTAACTTTCGGCCTTGTTTTTATCTATTCAAATTTGTACGGGCTTTTCTCCAGCGGGTTGAGCCGCTGCCGACTTGTCCTCCATTCTCAACAAGCGCAGCCCGTTTAGAATCACCAGAATGGTCGAGCCTTCGTGGAACACTACGCCGGCCGGCAAATCCAAATACCCAAGAAGGTTCAACACGATCAATACGACAATCACCCCGACGGCAAAAACCACATTTTGCTTGATGATGGTGTTCAACCGATGACTCAAACGGTAGCTGTAAAGCAGCTTCATCAAATCATTTTTCACGATGACCACATCCGCGGATTCCATCGCCACCGAAGAGCCGCTGCCCATCGCCACTCCGATGTCAGCAGTGGCCAACGCCGGCGCGTCATTGATTCCATCTCCGACCATCCCCACAACTTGCCCGTCTTCTTGGCTTCGTAAAATGAAGTTGATTTTATCCTCGGGCAGACACGCGGCCGCAAAAGCATCCACGCCTACTTCACCCGCCACCTTTTCCGCCACCGCTTGGTTGTCCCCGGTCAACAATTCTACCTGAATGCCTTCTTCTTGAAAGCCGTCAACCGCCTCAATCGCTTCAGGACGGATTTGATCACTCAAAGCGATATACCCTACAATGTTTTGTCCCTCTGCCACAAGAACAGTGGTATGATCTTCTGTCGTTTTGCTACGGTACTGATGTTCATCATGGAAACCGTCAAAGGCGGAAGGTTTCCCCACTTTGATGGCGCCTTTCTTTAACCCGGAACCCGGAATTTCTTCGACCGGTTCCGTTTGATCGATACCATCCAACTTCAAGTCACTGAACTGTTGCACAATCGCTCTGGCAATCGGATGCGTGGACTGTTGTTCCATGAACACCACCTCCGGGAGGACGGATTCAGGTATCTGATATTCCATCACCTGAAAATCTCCAAAAGTGAGCGTGCCGGTCTTGTCGCTGTACAATATTTCCATTGTGGCCAAAGCTTCCATGGCAGCGCCGCCTTTCACCAAAACCCCGTTTTTCGCTCCGTTGCTGATGGCGCTCAGCGTAGCCGGGGTGGCGGAAGCTACCAATGCACATGGGCTGGCTACCGTCAGCAGAACCATTCCGCGGTAAAAAGCATCTTCAAACGCGAAATTGCTGAAGAAGTACAAAGCGAAAATAAACAGCGGCACCGCAATCAACACACCGATCACGTATTGCTTTTCAAATCGGTCGATGAATTTAGAAATTTTAGAAGGACGGCTCTGAGCTTCTTCCACCATGCGGATGATATTCGAAAACACTGTTTGATCGCTTGTTTTGTTGACAGTCAAATGAAATGCGTTGCCTTCATTCAACGTTCCGGCAAACACTTCGTCTCCTTCCGTTTTCTCAACCGGCAGCGATTCTCCCGTCAACGCAGCCTCATTGATTTGCGTTTTCCGGTCAATGAGGCCATCAATCGGAATTTGCGCTCCTTTGGACACCACCGCAATGTCCCCGATTTTCAACTCCTCTGTGGGTACTTCAACCACTTCGCCATTCGCCTGCAGGACTTGGGCGACAGACGGGACATGGGCCATCAGCTCTTTGATGGCATTCGTAGATTTGTCGGTGGCGAAGTTCTCCAAAAATTCCGCCCCGGCAAAAATCAGCAGCAGCATAGCCCCTTCCGATTCATAGTTGATGACGACTGCGCCGAGAGCCGCCAAAATCATCAATAAATCTACATTTGGCGATTTGGATGTTACTGTCTCCACCATGGCTTGCTTGGCTGCAAAGAATCCCAAGAAAAAAATCGCTGCATAAAACGCCAAGCGACTGTATATGCCGCCGGCTACGAACCCGAGTATGGTAAACAGGATGCCGATGACCAAGAATTGGCCCGGCCGTGTGGTTCTCAAATAAGTGAACATGTTGCATCTCCCCTTTTGATATGTAAAAAAGGCATACCCATAGAACAGTAAGTACTGTCCCACAGGTGTGCCTTCCGCATCACTCTGCTGCCACGCATCCGGTGGCCCGGCTGCATGAATCTCCGGGATTCACCGCCTGTTCAGATGGTTTATGTTTTTGATTGTGAAACGTTGAACTACCATACATTTATTGTACTCCATTTATTTCATATGTCAAGCAGCCGGTTAAAATGGATGCATCTGTCAAAAATCATCCCGCGCCTGACGCAGCTGGATAAACTCTTCCAGTGTCTCTGCTCGTAGAAAGAGGTTTATTTCTTTTTCCCGGCCGATGTTGGACGGCAAGGTAGGCACGTCTTGTTTGCGCAACTCCTCGACTCGGGTCAACGCCTCAAAAACTTTCTCGTTGGACGGCTGCACCGAATGGGCAAAGCGCAGATTCGTCTGCGTGTACTCGTGAGCCGCGTACACCTGCACGTCGTCATTCAAGCGGTTGAATCTCTGCAAGGCATCGTATTGCGCTTGGTAGTCGCCTGTGAAGACCCGGCCGCATCCCCCTGAAAACAACGCATCACCGCAGAAAAGAACGGCTTCCGTTAAATAGCTGATATGCCCTTCGGTGTGTCCAGCGGTTTTGAAGACGTCGAAACGTTGACCCAGCAGTTCAAAGGAATCGCCGTCCCCGACGATGTGGTCTGCCAATTCCTTTGTTTCCTCCGGTCCATACACCGGAGTATCCGGGTATTCGGCCAACACGTCTTTGACTCCTCCCACATGATCGTTGTGGTTGTGCGTCAACAAAACGGCAGTCAACTGCAGCTGTTGTTCTTCTAAGTAAGCCAAGACCCCTTTTGCTTCGCCTGGATCGATCACGATGACAGCTGCTCCTTCTTCCATGAGCCAAATGTAGTTGTCAGAAAAAGCTTTGATTGGGTGAATCTTCATCTTTATTCCTCCTTCTGTTTCTCGTTGTAAACAAACAACTCATTTCCCAGTATATCAATAATCCGTTTCAAATCACGAGCCAAGATCACCATGGTTTGATCGGGCCGCGCCGGCGCAAAGACCAGCTTTTCCTGCTTGAACAGCTCCTCATCCACAATGATCGGGACCGAGCGTTCCTACCCCAACGGCGTGACGGCGCCCGCTGTTTGGCCGGTGAGATTTTCCATCTCCTCCGGTTTCACAATCGCCACCTTTTCCCCCACCACTTGTTTCAGACGTTTGAAATCCGTGTTTTTCGTCGTGAACGTCACAAATGAATAATACTGCCCCGACTTCCCTTTCAGAAAGAGCGCTTTGGTTTCCGTTCCCGTAAATCCTTTCGCTTCTTTCATGATCACCGCATCTTCGTTTGTGTAAATGGAGTCATGGCGGTACAGTTCAAAATAAATCTCGTGTTCAGTTAAAAACTCCTCGAGGTTAACGAGCATCTTTGCCTCTCCTTACAGGTCCCCATCCCACTGGCAGGCTTTGATGTCCACATGGGTGTCATCCTTCATCGGTACCCCTTCCTCTTCCAGCAGGTGTCGTTGTGCCATCCAGCCGGGTGCCAGTCTGCCGGCATGGTTCACTACGCGATGGCAAGGGTAGTCCCCATAAAATTCTGCCATGCTCAATACGCGGCCCACCAGCCGGGCGTTCCTTTCCCTGCCGATCAACCGGGCAATTTGCCCGTATGTGGCCACTTTCCCCAAAGGAATTTCTTCAACCACCGATAAAACTTCATAGATTAAGTGTTCATCCATGATTCTGCTCATATTTTTTCTCCACCTCGCAGTATGTAAGAAAAAATGGGAAACAGATGACTCTTCTTCCGAGCTCCATCCATCTCCCATCTCCTGTTTCATTTAATGGTGTCGTTTTCCGTACAGTCGCCGCACGATAATCGGCGCCAGGATATTCGTGATGATACTTGCCGTCAAGATTTGAGCAGTAGCCGGAGCGACATACTCACTCACTTGTGGCAGCGCCAACGCACAATCGCCGGGACCGCCGTCGTCACTCCCGCAACGGTGCTCAAGCCGATACCCGAATAGCCTTCGTAATGCAGAATTTTTGTTTCAAAGAAATCTATTACCGGCATGGTCAGAATGATGAACAAAATGGACACGAGTACTCCAGACACTCCGGTTCGAATGGCGGAAAAGAGGTTCATGCTCTGTCCCAAAAGCCACCCCAATAAAATCAACAATGCCGGCATGCAGGCGCCAAAGACCTTGGCCATGTCTTCATCCAAATTTCCAAGAAGAATCCCTACTGCAAGAGGCAGGAAAACCGAAATGACCGGCATCCAGTCCACATCTCCCAAACCACCGTACACATACGTACTCATGATGATGAGCGGAATGGCCGGCAGCGACGGAATCACCGCAAACGGATAGATGGCCGCATCTTCCTTGTCGCCGTACTGGTCTGTGATGGACAGATTGATGGCCGGATTGATAGACAAAATGATGGAGACAAAGCTCAATCCGGAAATCCCCCAAATGCCGTCCAGTCCGAAAAAGAACAAAAAGGCGTAGGCGAACACAATGGAAATAATGATTTTAAAGAGGACCAAATAGCCCTGATGTTTCAAGAGTTTACCGATTTTGGATAGCTTCACCGTTGTTCCGGAAGCAAAGACCAGCAACCCCATAATATAATTTGTCCCGGCACTCGAGAAGAAAGCCTCACTTGGTCCACCGATACGAAACAAATTCGGCCAACCGGAACCCTTCGCATAAATTTTATCACATGCTCGCTCCTAACTGCCTTTTTATTAAGGTCGTCGTTCTCATGCCTTATTTTAATCCTTACAACTTGCTTGTTCAAATTTTACGTTCACAGGGTACCATTACAAAATATTCTGATTGTTTTGTCTCTCTTCTATCCATTATACTGAGGTTATATAAAAACTTGTTATTTTAAGGAGGCACGGAAAATGAACAAATTGAACTATTCTGAAATCAAAGACCAGCAGTTGGTCGATAGCCGCCTGCAGCATGCGTTCCAATCCGGTCACTTGAAGGGTTCCTTGAACTTGAACCTCAGCAACTTCAAAAAATATGCGGCCATCTACCTTGATGCAGACCATCCTGTCGTATTTGTCATCAGCCGTGAGCAACAAGCTGAGCTGGACGAAATGGCCACTCTTGCCGAAGAGTTGGGATTCACCCACATCGATGGGTTTGTACTGGCGGACGAGCTTCCACAGGAAAACCTGGAGACAACAGCGACCATTCCTGCTGCAGCGTTTCTCGAGAAAGAAGACGACTATATTTTACTGGACGTGAGACACCCCGACGAAATCACCCGTCCGGCTCCTGAAAAAAATCTGGTCAACATCCCGTTTGAAGACTTGCTCCACGACCACGCGTCACTGGACAGCAGCAAAGACATCTATACCCTTTGCGGATCGGGCAACCGCAGCACCGCGGCGGCTTCTTATCTGGCCACCAAGGGCTTCAAGCCGACCGTCATCGAAGGCGGAATAAAAGCCGTCCAAGAAGCTTCCCACTAACCGATAACCCCGCCAGTTCCTAAACAGACTGGCAGGGTTTTTCATTTATAAAGAAAGCGGATGGAATAAATTTGAGGCATTCTTGGAATTTTTTTAATTTTTCCGTTTTTTGAGACAAGGATTCTTTTTGAACGGTTTTTTCTGATATGATACTCCTATAACAATTTTTTGGGGGAAAATGGATTATGTTGGAATTTAAGCAAAATGTACGTGGAAATGTCGCCTTAGGTGTGAATCCACTCGGATGCAAACAAGAAGTATTGAACGAAATTGACTATGTGAAAAGCAAAGGAACATATAAAGGTCCGAAAAAAGTCTTGATCATCGGCGCGTCTTCCAGTTACGGATTGGCGACCCGTATCAGTCTGGCTTTCGGCGCTGGAGCAGACACCATCGGGGTTTCGTTTGAAAAAGGACCGAAGAACGAACGAAACCTCGGCACTGCCGGTTGGTACAACAACATCGCTTTCCGGGAAGCAGCGGAAAAAGAAGGGTTGATTGCCAAAAACTTTGTGCAGGATGCCTTCAGTCATGAAACCAAACAAGAAGTCATTGAGTACATCAAAAACGAATTCGGGGGAAAAGTGGACCTGGTCGTTTACAGTTTGGCAAGTGGCGTCCGGAAAGATCCGGATACTGGAGAGACTTACAAGTCTTCCATCAAAGCCATTGGTGAGCCGGTCGTCGGCCCGAACATCAACATGCAAAAAGAAACGTTCTACACCGAAACTCTGGAACCCGCTGACGACCAGGAAATTGCGAATACCGTCAAAGTGATGGGCGGAGAAGACTGGCAGTTATGGATGGAAGCCTTGAAAGAAGCTGGTGTGTTGGCGGACGGCGTGTTGACAACCAATTATTCGTATTTGGGAACCGAACTGAACCACCCGTATTACGGCGGCGGCACGCTTGGCCGTGCGAAAGCGGATGTGGACAAAAAAGCGGACACCATCAACGATTTGTTAGCAGATATCAACGGTAAAGCTCAAGTCGTTGTGGCTACTGCAGTCACCACCAAAGCCAGCTCGGTCATTCCGTTTTTCCCAGTTTACTGCATCGGCCTGTACAAGGTAATGGAAGAAAAAGGCACGCACGAAACGCCGATCATGCACATCGACCGGACCTACCGGGAAATGATTTACGGCGACAAACCTGAATACGATGAAGTCGGTCGTTTGAGACCGGACAGCTGGGAATTGGATTCAGACACCCAGGCCAAAACAAAAGCGTTGATTGAGCAGTTGAACGAAGACAACTTCACTTCCGACTTGACCGCTTACGACACCTTCTTCAAGGAATTCTCCAACTTAAGCGGCTTTATGGTCGATGGGTATGTGGAACAAGACGTGACGTTGGAAGAATTGAAAGCATTGGAGTATTAAGCCGAGAAACACAAAAAACCGCAGCTGAGAAGCTGCGGTTTTCCTTGTTTATAGAGTATTTTCTGGAACTAGTCCTCAAGCGGCTGGTAATCTGCGGCCAGTCCTTTTTGGACACCCGGACGTTCGTTGATGCGGCGAGCCCATTCCAAGAGATGAGTGTATTCATCCATATTCAAGAATTCATACGATCCTTCGTACAGCTCGCCTAATGCCAAACGGCCGTACCAGGACCAAATGGCGATGTCCGCGATGGTATACATGTCGCCTGCGATATATGGACGCTCCGCCAATGTTTTGTCGAGCAAGTCCAATTGGCGTTTTGTTTCCATCGTGAAGCGGTCAATCGGGTATTCCATCGGCTCCGGTGCATACGCGAAGAAGTGGCCGAATCCGCCGCCGACATACGGCCCCGCCCCAATCTGCCAGAACAGCCAATTCAACGTTTCAGTCCGCCCTTGAATATCGGTCGGAATCAACTGGTTGAATTTCTCAGCTAAGTATAGAAGGATGGAACCTGATTCAAAAATATTCAGACGCGGATTTTGACTTTGGTCCACCAATGCAGGGATTTTGGAGTTCGGGTTGATTTCCACAAAATCCGAACCGAACTGATCGCCTTCCCCGATGTTGATTTTGTATAAATCATACTCTGCGCCTTCTACGCCCAGTTCTTTCAGCTCTTCAAGCATGATGGTGGCTTTAATGCCGTTCGGCGTTCCCAGCGAATAGAGCTGGAACGGTGCATCCCCCACCGGCAACTTCTGTTCGAAACGCGCTCCGGCTGTCGGGCGGTTGCCGCCTTTTTTATCGTTTTCGTCTTCCCATTTCCAAACTTTTGGTAATTCGTATGCTGCCATCTTCCCACTCCTTATAAAATGATTGGTATATTTATCATACTATTAATACACTAAAAAGCGCAATTTCCAGCTGCTTCTTTCAATTATCATTTATTTGTTTCACATAGTCATCCACCAAATAGCCGTATCGGTTGTTCACAATATAATTGATTGTCTCTTCTGTCCTGTCTTGATTTTCCATAAAAATTTCACTCGTGCCATCGAATTTCCCTTCAACCGCCATGTCGGCAATCTTCCGCAGCAAAATTTCTGGTTTGAAAATCTTGATGTTGACCCGGATATAGTCCTTTTCTGGCTGGGTCTTATCAAAAACGCCGATTTCATTATAAAAAGGCTGCCAATCAGTGATGTCCTCATAAAACACTTTGTACTCTTTCTTCTGAACTGTCAAGATGAAGTATTCCTCGTTCTCCTGATAAGAGGTGTCGTGCGCTCTTTTTAGAACGAAAACAAGCGCGAAGTATATCAGGGTGATGGCGCCCATTACCAGGACCATTTCCATTTCTTGCATAAGAAGACCTGCAATGGTTCACAATAGTAAAAAGACCCCTAGAACGAGAAGAAAATTCGCAATAAAAGTCTCTAATTTCCCAGGTTTCTGTACGTTGTCTTCGTATTTGGGCTTATAAAGTTTATGTCTGACGAACCGGACACCGAATGAAACAACCGTTACTATCACCGCAATGAGCAAATAACGGAGAAAATTATTTTGCATTTTATTGAGCTCCTTATAAGTCTCTGAAAACCTTGTCATATATCTTTATGTTAATACACAGTCTGGTTAATCACAAACCTTCGGAGAAAGGAAGCTATGCTTCAACAGGAATGCTTTCTTTTTCTTCCAAACGCTTCTTCTCCACTTCGAATACTTTGTTTTTAGCTTGAGATTCAGAGACTTCGCTGGTTGTCGTCCTTCTTTCATATGCATCGGCAACATCCGAATCTCTAGCGTACAGATTAAAAATATCCGTTTTATGCCCCAGAATGTCCATCATCGTTTCATCAATCGATTCTTCCGTCAACAAACGATAAACAATCACGTTTCTCGTTTGCCCCATTCGGGAGTTTCCCTTGTGTTCACAGGGATAGCAGCGACCCAGTTGTCTGCTTTTGATCCCCAATCAGCAACGATCCTCCAAGGGACGATTGCTGCTGCAGCGGTTATCAACGAACTTATAGCGGTCATTGCGGCTAAGAAAGGGTTCGAGTGGGCAGGAGAATTGAATCAACATAGAGTCGATACTTTAGGTGAACTACAAACAAACGAAATTTAATCTAATGAAATATACCGAGCATATTTTAGAACAATCCTTTTGCTTCGTATCAGCCTCCAATATTTATTTCTTATAATGATGAGGAGGCGGTAATTATGGAAAAAAATCAAAAGAAGCTGACGCCAGAAGAAATTCAACAAAGATTGGACACACTCGACAGCTGGGAACTGGAAGGTTCGAAGAAGATTCATAAATCCTATACGTTCAAGAATTTCAAACAGGCACTTGCGTTCACAAACAAAGTTGGTTCTGTAGCAGAAGAACTTCAGCACCACCCCGACATTTATCTCACCTGGGGAAAAGTCAACATTGAGATTTACACTCACCGGACGGATCAACTGACGGAAGCTGATTTTCAACTCGCGGAAAGAATCGACCAGATAGATTAATGCGTGAAGTCTCTTCTCTCAAAAAAGTGCGGGCTGCCTGCACTTTTTTGTCTGTGGACGTCTGTTAGAAAGCAGGTTGGAAAAGAACTTGGCGGAATAAAATGCCTCCATCGTCGATTCATGCTAGAATGAATATAAGAACTTATGGAGGGTGATAAAATGAAACAACAATTAGTCGAAATTTGTCTGCGTGTCAGAGATATTGATGCGACTTTGGACTTCTATACGAATCTGTTTGATTTTGAAGTGGCCAGCCGCAGAGAATTCCCTGAAAACAAATTTGATTTGATCTACCTGAATTCTCCCGGTTCATCTGTACAGATTGAACTCACGTACAACTACGATGCCGATCCGTATAATATAGGAGACGGCTTCAGCCATTTGGGCGTAACGGTCGATGACTTGGAAAAAATGCATGAAATCTGTAAAGCTTCCGCTTACGAAACCGGTGAGTTAAGAGGCCTTACAGACGGCACGCCTACGTATTTCTTTGTGACCGACCCTGACGGTTACCGCATTGAAGTCAAACGCGCCAAATAAGGTTTCCAATTAAACAAACGCCTGCCGGCAGCTGCCGACAGGCGTTTTTGTTGTATTTTCCATACGCTTTATTTGCGAGCTTTACGGACTTTCAACGTTTTCCCTTTTACCGTGCGGTCCTGCATTTCGGAAATGACATACGGTCCTTTTCCGTTCATGACTTCAATATAGGTGACATTTTCTTGAATCGTGATGATGCCGATGTCTTCGGCTGTCACATCCCGGATACTGGTCAATGTTCCTACGAAATCACCCGCGCGCAATTTTTTCTTCTTGCCGCCGTTGAAGTACACCTTCGTGATCTCTTTGTTCAACTCTTTGTTGCGGACAAATTTTGGAGCCACGCGTGTCTGCAGTTTCTTTTCAAAAGCGGGTTTAGCGCGTGCCACCGAACGTTCACCAGGGGCAAACACTTCCGTCACCTCACGGCTGTCCTCAAAGGCATAATCACGGATCTCCTGCCAGCGTCTCCGGTCAGATTCGCTGACCAATGTCAATGCCAAGCCCGATTTACCTGCCCGGCCTGTCCGTCCTATCCGGTGAGTGTAGCTCTCTTTTTCAAAGGGAACATCGTAGTTCAGGACGTGTGTCACCTGGTCAATGTCGATTCCACGGGCGGCCACATCGGTCGCCACCAAATAACGGAATTTTCCGGAGCGGAAATCATCCATGACGGCCAATCGATCGTCCTGGTACATTCCTCCGTGCAACTTGTCGATGGGTAAACCGGCTTTGTCTAAATAACTGAAAACAGAGTCCACCACATCTTTGGTGTTACAAAAGATGATGCAGGCATCTGGATTTTCAATGGTTAACAAGTCCAACAGCAGTTTTTCCTTGTTTGTTTCTTCCACGTTCATGTACGAGTGCAGAATTTTTGGCGCGTTCTCCGCTGAAGGTTCCATTTTGACAGAAACGCGGTCAGAACCCATGTAAAAACTGGCTAAACGTTCTACTTCCGGCGGCATGGTGGCCGAAAACAACATCGTTTGGCGTTCTTCCGGTAAATGGGAAATGATTTCTTCCACCTGTTCGATGAACCCCATATTGAGCATTTCATCCGCTTCATCCAAAACCAAGCTGCTGACTTTATCTATCGCCAGAGTGCCTTCTTTTAGATGCTCCAAGATTCGGCCCGGCGTACCGACAACGACGTGGCTTTTTTGTTTCAGTTCGGATTTCTGTGTTTTGAAGGAAGACTTCCCGAATACCGCCGTCACCTTTATCCGCTTCAACCGGCCGATGTTCATGAGGTTATTCTTGACTTGCAGCGCCAACTCGCGGGTCGGGACCAAAATCAAGGCTTGCGGGCGGTTTTCTTCCCAGACGGCTTGTTCACAAAGCGGAATGCCAAAAGCGACCGTCTTGCCGCTGCCTGTGTGGGACTCGACGAGGATGTCCTGTTTCTCCAAGGCCAATGGAATGACCGCTTCCTGTACCGCTGTCAGGTTGAAGTAACGCAAGCTTGCCAATGCTTTTGCTATTTCGGGACTGAGCCCAAATGTTTCAAATGAATTTTTCTTCATATTCTCCTGCTTTCTTTTTCTGTGCTAAATGATTGTACCACACTTCGCCCCTTCTTTTTTAAAAGTGGGGAATGTTTTTATGCACAACTTTGTGACTTTTCAAGTATACTGATTAAATAGAGGTAATTATGCATAACCCAGCTTTTAATAAAGGAGATCGGTATGTTTAAAACTCATCCAATGTGGAACAACTTCCCTGACATCCAAGCCCTTTTACTGGAATGCCTTGAACTGATTATAGAAAAAACAGCCATTGAAAATAAAGAAATTGAACAAACGGTCACGAATCTGGTAAACTGATTTTTTTGTTTACATTACTCCTAGATTATTCATACTTTTTGTAATATTGCTTCGGAATAGTAATGTAATCGTGTTTCGCTAGTCTTTTTTCGTCACCCCTTGGGTGATGAAAAAAGAACCCCTTTCTGATATGGTTGAAGTGCCGAAACCCAACCAAAGAAAGGAGTTCTCTCAATGGTTACATTACAAGAAAAATCAGTAAAATTCAATCAAAATATTTTTGTCTCTCACACAGGTGGCAATCTTTCTAGTGATTCAGGTTTGATGTTAGTGAAAGAATTTATGGACGCTCTCGAGTTTTCTGAACTAGCTGAGAAAAAGCTTCAGTTACCAGAAAATCGTGCTTATTGGCAGCACGAGAATCATACGATTCTTGAACAATTGGTCCTTCAGTTAATTGCTGGTTACGCCGCTGATTCTTCTGCTAATATTTTGCGGCATGATCCAGTATTTCAAACCATTTTGGGAAAAGAATCTCTCGCTTCTCAGTCGTCGATTTCTCGCTTTTTGGATCGCTTCACGGGAAAAAACATTCTCCAACTTCAAGAATTGAATCAAGTGTTGATTGACAAAGCACGGCTTATTCGCAATACGAATGAAATGATTTTTGATTTGGATTCTACCCATTCCGATACGTTCGGCGATCAAGAACAAACAGATTATAACGCACACTATCAAACCTATGGGTACCATCCATTGGTAGCTTTTGATGGGATGACGGGTGATTTCTTAAAAGCAGAACTCCGTTCAGGGAATCAGTATACCTCTAAGGGCGTCAAAGAGTTCATGACGCCATTGTTTGAGCATTATGAGAAAGTCGTCCCAGTCACCAATATTCTCGTTCGAGGAGATAGTGGATTTGCGACTCCTGAACTATACGAGCTGTGCGAAGAACACAAAAGTCACTATGTCATCCGGATGAAAAATAATCGTCGGCTCGTTCAGTTGGCGGAACAATATGTCCGTATCGGAGACAACCACCCATGGGAGAAGACAGAAGTCCATTACCATTCGATTTCGTATCAAGCCCAAAAATGGACCCAAGCCCGTCGCGTCTGTGTTCGCTCAACCCGTGAGGGTGGAGAACTTCTCTTCCGTCATGAGTTCGTCGTGACCACTTTATCAGAGGATACCTCTTCAGAAATGGTCTTCAAAACATACGCCAAACGTGGAACGATGGAAAACTTCATCAAAGAAGCGAAAAACGGTTTTTTCTTTGATAAGACGGATAGTCCCTATTTCATTGAGAACCATGCGCGTATGATGTTTAGTGTGCTAGCGTATAACTTGGTTAATTTTCTCAGAACGACCTGTTTCCAACAGGAATGGACTGGACTACAAATCAATACAATCCGTTTGCGGCTTCTGAAAGTAGCAGGAAAACTAGTTCGTACTGGTAGAAGTATTTACTTGAAACTGTCCAGTCATCACGTCTTTCAAAAAGAATTTTATCAAGCTTTCCATCGAATCCGAGAGATTCGATGTTGGACATAAAAACAACAACTAAAACAGTGAGTTTCCCCATTTAAAAATATAAATCAATTCCCAGGGGGAAGTGCGCTCAAAATTTAGGTTCTATTCGCTTTTTTGTGTTTAGTAAATTGACTGAAGCAAATGGATATCGATTTTTTTACAAGATTCAGGAAAAATTGAGAGAAAAAGAACTACTTTTACTTTTTGGACTTAAATTTTAGAGGTATGAATAATTCAGGTTACTTATTCAGCTTATTTTTTCTGCATCATTTATGATACGGTTCTCCGTATCATTCTACAATGATAAATATTATCAGAGGTTATGATTCGGCTTAAACTAGAGGTAATTCTTTTTTCTATATTCAACTTATTACTGTAGTGTATAAATGGATCTGCATCATACATCTCAGTCAAGTCCATAATCCTGTGTAAAATAGTATACAATGTTTTACCGGTCTCTTACTGGTCAAACTTAATATATTTTCTTGTAGAACTTATCCATTCATCATGTGTGTCCATGAGGACAGCACCAATTAATCGATTGGCTGACGCACGGTTGGGAAAGATACGTATAATCTTTTCTCTTCGGCGTACTTCTTGGTTCAATCGTTCAAGAAGGTTTGTGCTTTTCAGTCTATTATGGCCATTCCCGGTAACTGTGTATTGAAAGGCATCTTCGAAGCCATTATCTAAGGTCTCGCAAGCTTTTGTATATTTAGCTTGGTCGATATAGTCGGCAACGAGTCGATTTTTAGTGTCTCGTGCTAAATCGATATCTGTAATCTTAAAGATAGATTTAATCGCTTCTCGAAAAGGTTTTGAGTTTTTCTTGGGAATGCTAGTAAAGATATTCCTTAAGAAGTGAACTTGGCATCTCCTATGTGTAAAATAGTTGTCGGAAAGTAAAATAGTAGGGTAAGAAATTAAAGTAGACAAAAAGGAAGAAGACCCTTAATCTAGAGATAACCACAAATCCAGAAAAGAGGTCTTCTTATGAATCAAATTATAGCAGAAATTGCCAGTATATTAAAGGATTCTGAAACATTATTAGACAGTGAAATACGATTAGATCAATACCTTCCAAAAGTCATGTGTGAGCTGGTTTCCAAAGCAATCGAGATGATTGATTTGGAATTAATTCATACTTATAAAGAAAAAGGATACGATATACAGAAAACAATGAAACGTACCGTTCAGTTCTCTTACGGGGCTGTTGAGATT
>NZ_KE386923.1:16896-56670 GCF_000429585.1 Atopococcus tabaci DSM 17538 | reverse complement strand
TATCTAATCGTTATGGTTGGCAAATTATCGAGCAAGAAATAGACCAAGACCATATTCATATTTTGATTCGTTATTCTCCGAAATGGAGTATTCTTGAAATCGTTAGATTATTGAAGCAACTTACAACCTATCGAATATGGCAAAAGCATAACGAATATCTTTCTCAATATTTTTGGAAAGAAAGAACCTTTTGGAGTGATGGATATTTTTCTTGTAGTATTGGAAATGTAAGCAAAGAGATTATCCAAAAATATATTCAAGAACAAGGTCATTAGGGCTTATATCCCCTAGCCTAAAGGCATAGGGGTTTTACGCCCATACATCTATAAAAATGTCTGTCACTTTTGCGTTCATTTCAATCACCTGTTTCTGTGACAGGGTGGCAGAGAAAGTGGCAAAAAAGACCGGACAATTGAAGGAGAAGAGCCGGCATCCATCACGTTTTCTCACTGAAAGCGTACCACCCGAGCGTTGTTTCTCAAAGAAAAACGCTCTGAATGGAGACAGAAAAAAGCGGCCGGAAAAACTCCGGCCGCTTGGACATGCTCTTGTCAACTCAGCAACAAAGCGTCCTCCATCACGGCGTTTCCGCTGTTTTGTTTGAACAGAGCCAATAAATCCGGCACAGTCAGCTGTTGTTTCTCGTCACCGGAGACGTCTACGACAATCTGCCCGTTGTTCATCATGATCAGCCGGTTGCCATATTGGATGGCGTGTTCCATATTGTGGGTGATCATCAATGTGGTCAGTTGTTTTTCTTGGACGATGCGGTCGGTCAAATCCAACACCATTTGGCTTGTTTTCGGATCCAACGCAGCGGTGTGTTCATCCAACAGCAGCAACTTGGGATCGACGAGGGTGGCCATCAGCAGCGTCAAAGCTTGACGCTGTCCACCGGAAAGGAGGCCGACTTCCATTTTTAATCGGTCTTCCAATCCCAAGTCCAGTTTCTCGAGCTCTTCTTTGAACACTTTTCGCTGTGCTTCTTTAATGCCCCAGGCGAAGCGGCGTTTTTTTCCGCGGTTCCACGCCACAGCCAGGTTCTCTTCAATGGTCAAACGAGTGGCCGTTCCCATTTTGGCGTCTTGGAACACGCGGCTGATATGGGCTGCGCGTTCATAGGCAGGAGTGTGAGTGATGTCCTGTCCATCCAGTAAAATGGTGCCTTCGTCCACCGGGAAACTGCCGGCGATACTGTTGAGGAAAGTGGATTTTCCGGCGCCGTTTCCGCCGATGACGGTGATGAAATCTCCTTTTTGAACGGTGAAGTCGATGCCTTTCAACACATGGTTTTCATTTACGGTTCCAGCTTCGAAAATTTTATGGATTTGTTTCAATTCTAACGCTGCATCCATGAGAGGGCGCCTCCTTTAGCTTTAGCTTTTTTACGTGTACGTTGCTTTTTGTTTTTCGGCAGACGGGATTGAATTGCCGGAAGCCCCAATGCAAGTGCAAGAAGAATGGCAGAGAACAATTTCAAATCTTGCGGGTTGACGTTCATCTCCAAGACCAACAACAGCAGGAGACGGTAAATCACCGAACCGACGACGATGGTTGCCAGGCGTTTTGCCAGGGTCACATGTCGGAAGAACACTTCTCCGATGATGATGGACGCCAGGCCAATGACGATGGTTCCGATCCCCATGCTGATGTCCGCATAGCCGTTGTTTTGAGCCAGCAGCGCTCCGGACATGGAAATCAAGCCGTTTCCAATCATAAAGCCGATGATTTTCATTGCATGGATCCGGATGCCGTTGGCTTCGCTCATTTCATTGTTGTCCCCGGTGGAACGGATTGCCAGACCGATTTCAGTGTGGAAGAACAAGTGAAGGAGCAAAATGACCCCCGCAGCCGCCAACAAACCGACCACCAATACGGCGTTTGTGCTCGTGAGTCCCCAACTTTGAACGGTTCGGATTAACGTTTCTTCACCGAGAAGGGTCAAGTTGGCCTGCCCCATGATGCGCAGATTGATGGAGTACAAGCCCGTCATGGTGATAATACCGGAAAGCAGGGCAGGGACGTTCCATTTGGTGTGCAAGTAACCTGAGATGAACCCGGCCGCCATCCCGCCGATGACGGCTGCCATCGTCGCCAGCCAAGGTGCGACGCCGTTGACGATTAAGCTGGTACAGATGGCTGCTCCCAAAGGAAAGCTGCCTTCCGCCGTTAAATCCGCCACATCTAAAATTCGGTACGTGAGGTACACTCCGATGGCCATGATAGACCACAACAACCCTTGAGAGACACTCGACATCAATAAATCCATTTTTCGTTTCCTCCTTATTCCGGAAGTGTGATGCTGTCCGGATCGATTCCAATCGCTTCTGCCATGTCTTCGTTGACGTACAATTCCAAGTGGTCGGACGTTTCAACAGCCACTTCAGACGGAGATGCATCGTTTTCAAGTACTTCCAACGCCATCTGTGCTGTTTGGCGTCCGAGTGCTTCGTAATTGATGCCGTATGTGGCCAAACCGCCTGCTTCTACCTGTTCCGTTGAACCGGCTACTACAGGAAGTTTGTATTCTGTGGCAATCTCGCCTACAGTGGCGGCGGTGCTTGCCAGTGTGTTGTCGGTTGGAATGTATAACGCATCTACATCTTGAGCCAAACTGGTCAATACCTGCTGCACATCGTTTGTGGATGTGACGGTGGAGACTTGCGCTGTGGCGCCGGCTTTTTCCAGTTCTTCAATGGCTAAGTTTGCTTGGATTTCTGAGTTTGGTTCACTGGAATTGTAGATGATTCCAATGGTTTTTGCTTCTGGTTTGATGGACAAAAGCAATTGAATTTGTTCTTCAATCGGCACCATATCGCTTGTTCCGGTGACGTTTTTCCCAGGTTTCTCTGCACTTTCCACTAATCCGGCGTCTTCCGGGTCGGTGACAGCGGTGAAGAGAATCGGTTTGTCCATTTCTACGGTTGCCAACGATTGGGCGGCCGGTGTGGCAATGGCCAGCATCAGATCATTGTCTTTTGCTAGTTGTTCACTCATGCTTTTTAAGTTTGCTTGATCGCCTTGTGCATTCATGACTTCAAGAGAGAAGTTTTCGCCTTCTGTGTAACCAGCGTCTTTCAATTCTTTGACAAAACCGTCTTTTGCAGCGGTCAAAGAATTGTGTTCCATGAATTGCAGGATTCCCACATTTGTAGTTTCTTCTCCTGAGGCAGCTGTTTCACCGCTGCCGCACGCTGCCAAAGTGATTCCTGCCATACCTGTCAAAACCAACGCTGAAGCTTTCTTCCACCATTTCTTATCCATTCCAAATCCCCCTATTTTTCATTGACTTGAGCGACGAGTGTATTTGTTCCCAATAAAAAAGCACCTATTTAGATAGAATAATCTAAATAGGTGCGCCAAATGTCGCTGGTATGGTTGACCACTTAGATTATTCAATCCATGTGGCCAAATTTGATCAACTCAAATTGCTTTAGCCATCATAGATACAAAACTCAGTTTGCGCTGATGTTTGTATCCATGATGAAAACTCATGTCTACAAACAGTACCTAAAATAGCTAAAGTAGAAGTGATTCAATTGTGTGGTTTTATTCAGTTGATTTAACATGACAATCACTCCTGTTGAAAGTTGATGTGCTTAGTATAGAAGTACGGTGAGGAAAAGTCAACAATAAAATTAAAGTTTTTTCATCTGTTTTTAATGAATACGTTTTGTTCAGCGTTTGCTTTCGATGTGCAAAATAAAAAAACAGCCGTTTTATGCTGTTCTATATCCATAAATTTTTTCTTTTCCGACATAAACAAAATTGTTTTTAAAAGAGGGGGGTTGAAGAAACATATACTATCCGGTTTATTGGTTTCATTCAGCTTCCTGCTGGCGGCATGCGGCGGGGGAACTGAGGCATCCGGAGGAAGTGCACAGACATCTGCTGCACCAGCGGAAACCACTGAAGATGCCAGTTTAGAAGAGGTCCAAGAAGCAGGAGTGATCCGAGTAGGGATTACCGGAGGATTTGTACCGAGCAACTACCACGATGATGTGACAGGTGATTTGGTGGGATACGAAGCGGATGCGACGCGGGCCATCATCGAAGATTTGGGCGTGGATGTTGAATTTGTTGAAATGTCTTTTTCTTCTTTGCTTCCAAGTCTGGATTCCGGACGAGTGGATTTGATCATGCACAGCATGGGGAAAACGGAGGAACGCGCAGAAGGATACAACTTCACCGATCCTTATTTCCGTTCCACTTACGGCATCTTGGTCCACAACGACAGCGACATTGATTCAATGGCTGACTTAGAAGGGGAAAAAGCCGCACAAAGCATTGACACTTCCACAGGGGCAACCGCCCAATCTGTAGGCGCGGAAATTGTCCCAATTGAAACAGCGAACGAAGCGATTCAGATGGTGATTCAAAAACGTGCAGATTTCTATTTGGCCGACAAAACGGGCCAGTTGCATTACTTGGAAAACCAACCGGATGCACCGGTTCACTTGATTGAAGAAGAAATGACCATTCCTCATAAAATCGGAGGAGTGCTGCCAAAAGGCGACGACGCATTGACGGACGCACTGAACGAATCCATCCGTGAAAATACGGCTGACGGCACATTAGGCGACATTTACCTCGATTACCTGGGTCGTGACATTTCGGTGGAAGAGTTCAGGTAAAAAGATGAGAGGCGGGTAAGCGAATGACGAGAGAACTGGGAATAGTACTTGATTCATTGTGGCCGATCATCCGCGCAGGGCTTTTCGTCACAATACCACTGTCCATCCTGTCGTTTTTATTCGGCATTGTGTTGGCGGTGGCGGCTGCGGCAGGAAAACGTTCTTCCAATAAACTAATCAAAAGCATCGCATCGTTTTATGTGTGGATTATCCGCGGCACTCCGTTGATTGTCCAATTGTTCATTGTCTTTTTTGGCTTGCCGAGTGTGGGAGTTGTATTGGATCCATGGCCGGCGGGAATATTGGCATTCGGATTAAACTTTGGGGCGTATGCTTCTGAGTCTATCCGCGGGGCCATTTTGTCTGTGCCGAAAGGGCAGATCGAAGCGGCAGAATCATTGGGGATGAGTGGACGGCAAGTCTTTTTCCGGGTGGTTCTCCCTTAAACGATCCGGGTGGCTGTTCCCGCATTGATGGGAAACTTCATTTCGTTGGTCAAACAGACATCTCTGGCGTCCACCGTGACCATCATGGACATGTTCCTCGTGGCCCAACGATACGTGTCTTATTACTATGAAACGATGTTGATTTATTTGGAAGTGGCCGTGCTGTATCTGTTGATGACCACAGTGTTGACATGGGTGCAAAAGAAAGAGGAAATTCGATTTTCTACGTATGTTTAGGAGCGGGATTACATGTTGGAATTAAAGAATGTGAACAAGTCATTCGAAGACACGCTTGTATTAAAAAATATTTCACCGACATTCGAAGAAAACCAAACCACAGTCATCGTCGGACCTTCCGGATCGGGAAAATCCACGCTCCTGCGTTGTATGAACCTATTGGAAACGCCGGAATTCGGCAGCCTAAAAATGGGGCGCCTTTTCGTTTCGGGACACATCCCAGCTGGACTTCATTACGGAAACCCACTACCGGTCGCCGCACAATTTGAAGAAATTCGGAAATCGCTATGCGGATGAAACCGCAGAAGAAACATTCAAACTATGGAAGACAATATAAGAAACACCCTCCACTGACTACACGGTGGAGGGTGTCTTTGTTTATTTTTCTATCAAACCTTCGTTCAGTAAAAATTCTCGTGCCGCTTCTTCCGGTGACCGGCCTTCGACGTCCACGCTGTAGTTCATGTTGCGCATTTGGTCGTCCGTGATTTTTCCGGAAAGTTCGTTCAGGACCGGTTCAATCTCCGGATGCTTTTTCAATGTTTCCTGCCGTAAAAGCGGGGCGCCTTGATAAGGAGGGAAAAGACCCAAATCGTCTTCCAACACCACCAAATCATAGCGGACCAGTTCGCTGTCGGTGCTGTATGCATCGATTAAATTGATGTCGCCGGTTTCCAAAGCGGTGTACCGCAGCTGGGGTTCCATGGTGCGGACATCAGGAAAAGAGATGCCGTACAGTTCTTGGATGCCGACGTATCCGTCTTTTCGGTCAGCAAATTCCAAAGTGAAGCCTGCTCGGACTTCATCCGCCACCGGACCCAAATCGGAAATGGTCTCCAGCTCGTGCTCTTCAGCAAACTCCTGTGTAACCGCAATCGCGTAGGTGTTGTTGAACGCCATCGGTTCCAATAAAGCCAACTCATATTCATTCATCAGGCCGTTTTTGGCCTGTTGGTAAACGGCTTGTTCATCGGTGTCTTCTAAACTGCCGTCTAAAAATGTCGACAACACGGTGCCGGTGAACTCGGGATACACATCGATTTCGCCTGATTGCAGCGCGTTGAAGACAAACGTGGTCTTGCCGAAATTCGGTTCCACGGACACCGATAAATCAGTGCGATCTTCGATCAATAATTTGTACATATTCATTAAAATCTCCGGTTCGGTTCCCAGTTTTCCGGCAGCCGTCAAATCGTCCTCCTCCAAGAATAAGGGCATGGCCGCCAATCCGAAGAGGATTAAGGCGGCACTTCCCAGTACGACCGTCGTTTTCTTGAGCGAAATACGCTGGAACAGACCGATCAGCCAATCAAACCCAATCGCCAGCAAAGCTGCCGGAGCAGCCCCCAAGAGGATCAACGCATTGTTTCCACGGTCAATTCCCAATAGAATGAGACTCCCCAATCCGCCGGCGCCAATCAAAGCCGCAACTGTTGCCGTGCCGATAATCAACACCATAGCTGTGCGGATGCCCGCCATGATGACAGGCAGGGCTAGCGGCAGTTGGACCTTGGTGAGTTTCCGCCAACGGTTCATCCCCATGGCTTCCGCAGCTTCAATCAATGCAGAATCGATGCCTGTGACTCCCGTATAGGTGTTCCGTAAAATCGGAAGCAGCGCATAGATGACGAGTGCAATGGTGGCCGGGACCGCTCCGATACCCACCAACGGAATCAACAGGCCCAAGACCGCCAGGGAAGGGACGGTTTGGAAGACCGCGGTGATTTGGATGATCGGCTCAGCCAACTTTTTGTGATAGCTTAAATAGATACCGAGCGGCACCGCGATCAACACGGCGATAAAAAGGGACACAAAGGATAATTGGATGTGTTCCAACACTGCCGTCCACAAGTCGCCGCTCCGCTCCTGGAATGTTTGGATAAGAGTGGTCATTCCGTCGTCACCGCCTCGTCTGCGTCGAGGTTGGCCGCAAGAAACGCAAGCAAAGATTCCTGGGTCACCACTCCCGCCGGCCGGTTGTCTGGATGTGTCACATATGCCAGAGGATGGGCGGCTAAGGCGACAATAAGTGCATCGAGTGGGTCTTCCGATGAGAGTACAGGAGAAACAGAGTCGGAATGAAATGTTTCTTCCTGGATATACCCTTGTGCGGCCAATTCATGGATTCGTGTCTGTTCTTTGTAATTCGGCAGACCAGTCTGCAAAAAATTGCGTACAAATTCATTTTTCGGCTTTTCCAAAATGGCTTTGGGGGTGCCTATTTGTTCGATTTTTCCGTTGTTCATCAACCCGATGCGGTCTCCCAGTTGGATGGCTTCCTGCATGTCATGGGTGACAAAGACAATGGTTTTTTTCAATTCTTTTTGCAGACGGGAGACGTCTTGGCGCAATTGATTGCGGCTGACCGGGTCGAGGGCGCTGAAGGGTTCGTCCATCAAAATGATGTCCGGGTCGGCCGCCAATGCCCTCGCCACGCCGACCCGTTGTTGTTCTCCGCCTGACAAGGAAGAGATGTTTCGGTTGCGGTATGTATGCGGGTCCAGGCCGATGCGGTCCAGCAGCTGGGTCACACGTTTTTTCATCTGGTCTTGCGGCCACTTTTTCATTTCCGGCACAACCAGAATGTTTTCTTCCACCGTCATATTGGGAAACAAGGCGATTTGTTGCAGAACGTACCCGATATTCCAACGGAGTTCTTGTAAATGGAACTCGCTGATCGGGGTACCGTCGATTTTGATCCAGCCTTTCGTCAGCGGAATCAGGCGGTTGATCATCTTCAACGTGGTGGTTTTCCCGCTGCCGCTTGGGCCGATGAGGACAAAGAACTCCCCGTCTTGGATCTCCATTGTGACATCAGAAACCACGGGCTTTCCAGGGGTATATTCTTTTGTGACTTGCTCGAATTGAATCATGGAATTCTCCTTCCGAATGGCTTGCAGTCGTTCTCTTGTAAAAAGAATGTCTCATTCATAGTAACAAAAAACCACTTTCTCGTCCTGTTTGAAGAGGGGAGACGAAATATGCCATGCAAAAAAGGCTGCCTTTTTCGAGACAGCCTTAATATAGAAAGATAATTATTCTTTTGGTTCCAAGTCTTCGATGGAGTCGATGTCCATGTATGTCGGGACGACAAAACCGTTTTTGGCGCCTTCCGCATTCGGACCTAAATCAACCATATCCTCTTTATTTGCTTCGTGTGTGACCCGGCGTCAGTGTATCTCATTTGTTCGCTGTCGTTTTCGGTGCTTGCCACAGCATCGGTTTTTTCTCTGGTTCCCCAGGCAGTCAAGAACAACGACGCGAATAATTCTTCCTGTACATATTTCTTCTGTAAGAATCTTTATTATCATAACCGAAGCGTTGGTATAGTTCATCGGAAAAGGTTTGTAACCAATTCGTTGCCCCTCACTTCACAATTCAATATTTGAATGGATGAAAAGTCTCTTTGTTTACATTCAGATAACTCTCATTATGTTATAATTATAGGGTGTTTTACGATAAATGGAACACATCAGAAAGTTTCACATGAAACATTTTAGAAATTGGGAAAGCAGGGACAAGAGATGACAAAAGCAATCTTTCTCGAAACATTTAAAACATTGGTGCGCAACAGCAAGAACCGGCTGGTTATCGTGGTGGCTTTTTTGGGGGTGATCGTCTATTCCGGAATGGTGCTGCCGAATCTTGAGCCGCTGAACACAGTAGATATGAATCGGTTGGAAATCGATATGCTGGGAAATCGTGGATTGATGGAAAGTCAGTTCGAGCAGGGAACAACAGAAGCGAATTTGTTCACCGGCCAATCTACCTATCAGATGGCCAAAGAAGAATTCCAGCAACAACGGGCTTTTAAAGCGGCCATCGACACGGGAGATGTCCGGCGTTACATCCAGTTGGATTATGTACCGGAAGAAGTGGCGGATAAAATGAAGGATTATTATATGCAAAATTCCAGCGAACCGATGAAGGACTTGGGTTATGACCAAACCAACCGTCGGATTCGTTTGGAGAGTTACTTAGAAGAAGTGCCGAATCCTACGTTCCATATGGTACAAGAAAAAACTTCTTGGCAGCAGATCCATCTCTTTTTGCTGAATTGGGGACCGGTATTGCTGTTGATCGGGACGGTATTTTTGGCCAGTGATGTGGTGACCCGGGACCGGGAAGCCCGGACACAAAAAGCCGGCGTGCCGTATGCATGGTCCAAGTACTTATTCGTTCAATCCGCAGCGGTTTTTTGCTTCACCGGCCTCTTTTTTCTGGCAGTCGGCCTTTGGTTTTTCTTGGTGAACGGCCTGTTATTCGGTTTCGGGAGTTTGGATTTGAAAGTGCCGCTTTATACATACAGCTCGGATTACGTGACAAACGACTCAGTGTTTGGATTGATGGAACTTGGCACCTTTCTCTGGAAAAGCCTGCCGTTTTTGCTGCTGTTTCTTTATTTGATGATCCGCTTATCCGTGTTGTTCAGCCTCGTGTTCCGGAACGATGTGGTGGTTTTGATGGCGGGTGTATTTGCGGTGGTGTTTGAAAAATTGTATTACAGCCGGCGCATGCGGGACATTTTAGGCATTGATTTAAGTTTTTTTCCGCAAACTTACATTGACTTTGGAAAAGTGGTGAGCGGCGAGAAAAACTTCCTGCTGAATACGCCGATGATCACGTGGAACCGGGGATTGCTGGTTGTGGCAGGGACCGTGGTGGTGATTGAGCTGCTGCTGTGGGCCGCCACAAAAGTCGTCACCCGGCAACGGTTTGTTCGATAAGGAGGGGAAAAGATGAATTCAGGAAAGTGGCATTGGAAAAAATTGTTGCGGGATTGGAAGACGCGCATGCTGTTGTTGGCCTTCTTGTTGTTTTTCAGCTCGTTTTCACTGCTCTACCGCCAACAAACATTGGAGTTGCCGGTTCATGAGATGGAAAATCAGTATGGCGTGATCCAACAGTTGTTTCATATGATTCCGGCCCAGCACTTCGAAGATGGAACGGGCGAAGAAGTTTATGATCTGCTGGCTCAACAGCAACGGCTCTACGGGATGCAGCGGTATATCCTGTCGGAACAGGAAGGGAACACAGTGGAGGGCATTGGTTCTGTGGTGGACAACTATTTGAACAACGGCAGAAAACTGACGGAAAACCAACTTCGCTTGTGGGAGATGACAGATTTTCAGTCTCACGACCTGCTCACCCGCACATTGTCTGAACCTGAAACCCTCCGACAAGAGCTGGCTTTTTACTCTTTTATGGAAGAACAAGGATTGGACATTGAGTGGAATCCATATTCCGCCAGCCAAGTCCTTTACCAAGAAGTGGAATTGATGGTGGGTATCGTCTTGTTTTTATTCGTGGCGCTTATGGCGTCCGACCGGTTCACACAGGACCAGACGAATAATTGGAGTGGCACCCAAGGCATTCCGGTATCTTGGAAAAGACAGTGGCAAGAGCGGAGTCTGCAGATGTGGGGACTGATGTGGGGCGTTACCTTGGTGGGGCTGGCAGTCAGCTACGGAATCAGTTTGGTGCGGGAAACGCCGGGAAGCCTGCAGTACCCGATGGCGATCCAGACAGCTCAAAATACGAGCTACATCCCCCTCTGGCAGTATATCCTCTTGCTGATTGGTTTGGGGATGCTCCTCAGTTATGTGTTGTTGCTGCTGACGACCGGATTAAGTTGGATGATACGGAATGTGTATCTGACCATCGGACTGTCTATCGGAGTGTATTTCATACCCTATATATGGAATATTGTGGAGCCGTTGGGTTCATGGCAGCCTTCGCTGTATCTGCATATTGTACCGGTCGTATCCGGTGTCAGCGCAGAGCAATTCGGACTGCCGGGAATTTACGTGTGGAAAACACCGGTAATGTTTTTGCTGTACTGGCTCGGATTGGAGCTTGTATTCAACCAAGTGTTTGACTTGATCCCTACTCAGACGATGGGGTTAAAAAGGAGGAAACGCGCATGAGTTTGGAAGTGAAAAAATTGACGGTCGCTTACGGCAGCCGGGTTGTGCTGGACAACGTGTCGTTTGAGTTGGAAGATGGGCAGATTGTTGGATTGGTGGCTCCAAACGGAACAGGAAAGACGACGTTGTTCAATGCCATCATGCGTTTTATACCCATTCAAAACGGCCGTATCTTGGTGGATGGGACGGAGTACACGGAAGCTGCCAAAGATGTCTTGAATCTACACAAACACATCACCTTTTTTCCAGATCAAGCCGACTAGCATGAGAATTTTTCGGGAACCGAACACATTTTGATGTATGCCGACATTTGGAAAAACGACCGCAGCCGGGTGGACCGCATCATTGACCGGTTGAAGATGAGGGATTATGTGGAACGGAAAGTGGCCACCTATTCATTGGGGATGCGACAGCGGTTGTGTTTTGCGATGATGATCGCCGCCGATACGTCCATCATGTTGATGGATGAAGTGATGAACGGATTGGATCCTGAAAATGTGGACTTGGTGTCCAGTGTGCTTCGGGAACTCCGGGAAGCGGGTAAAATCATCTTTGTTTCTTCCCATTTGTTGGACAACTTGGACGAATACGCAGACCAAGTCTTTTTCTTGAAAGACGGTCGCATCCATTTCACCTACAACCGGCATGAATCCACACCGGATTACTTCAAAGCGGTGCTCTCAGAGGAACAACAAAGAAAACTGGCGGATATGTGGCCGCTTCCGGGAGACACGGTCCGGTTGAACGGGGAAAAAATTTGCATCCCGATTCACTCCTATACCTTGGACCAACAATTGGAACTGTTCCATCTGTTGCGGACGATAAAAGCAGAAGCCGTAGTCGTTGGACCATTGGGAACAGCGGAGTATTACACGCATTTTTATGGACGGACAGAAACAAAAGCCGGGAGGGACCGCAATGACGTCTTTGTCTCTTAAACGGCTGTGTTCCGTTGCTTGGACGGGGATGAGTGTGTTGGCGGCAGGATGTGCCGGATGGACGGGGCTGGCCCCCGAGCGGTACGACGGACAGGATATCCAACGAAATGAGCAAGCCATCGCAGCTTATCAGAAAAACCAGGAAATCATCGGAGAAGAAAAAGCGCTGTATCTTTTGGAGCCGTTCAGTGAAGAACTGTTGGAACCGCCATTGCCGCTGACGGATGAACCGGCGCATCAAATGGAACCAGGCATATATACCATCGGAGAAGACATTTCGGCCGGACGGTACCAGTTCCGGTATGTGACGGAAAATATGGATCCCCGAAACAGCGGCAACGCCACGTTGACAATCACAGATGCGGAAGGCTGGTTGGTTCTTCGGGAGTTGTTGTCGCCGATGACGCCTATGCCGGTTGAAGTGGACTTGCGGGAAGGAAACCGGGTGACCCTTGCAGGAGAAGAATTTTTTGTGGAAATAGACGGCCGCCTTGAACATTCGGCGGTACAAAGAGTTGAAGCGGACGCTGTGCTGAGTCCGGGTATTTGGAACGTAGGCGAACACGTGCAGGCGGGAACTTACCTATTGGAGCAGCAACCGGCCGGTGGTTACCTATATATTTTTGAAGACACGGTCGAACCGCGTGTCATCGAATTTTTCAGCCGGTGGGCAATCGATGAAACAACAGGAGAACCGATTGCGACCGGCCCTGCGTTGGAACTGACATTGGAAGAAGGGCAGACATTGTATGTGGCGGAAACGCCCCAACCACTGCTTTTGCAATTAAAAGAAACGGTGAAGTGACAGACGACCATTTAATAGGAGAAACGGTGCCGTATACATGCTCTCATTTGTGTTTTTTGGTAAGATACAACTGACAAACCGGAAAGGATGATCAGCATGTGCGGAAGATATGGACTGACAGTCTCAAAAGAAGAACTGCATGACCGCTATCCTGTAAAAGAATCGGATGGCCCCATCGAAGAGCGGGAAGAGATCTTTCCAACCACCGAAAATATCGTCCTGCTGCCGAACTACCGCCTGCATCGGGTCAAATGGGGCTTCACCCCCAGCTTTGCCAAACGGCCGCTCATCAATGCGCGTGCTGAAAGTGTCTTGGAAAAACCCACTTTCAAAGAACCGTTTGCCAAGAAACGGTGCATCGTACCGGCTACTTTTTTCTATGAATGGAAAAAGGTGGATGGGCAGAAGAAAAAGGAAAAAAAAGACAATTGCAGTGAAAGATTTACCCATTTTTTCTATGGCGGGAATCTGTGAGCGGTATGAAGATGATGAAGGCGGAAGCTACTTGACGTATGCCATCTTGACCACGGACGCAAATGAACAGATGGCGGATATTCATGACCGGATGCCGGTAATTTTGGAGCCGGACGAAGAAGCCCGTTACTTGGATTTGTCACAAGACCCAAGAGAAGTGCAGCAATCGTTGAAACCGACTGAACGAGAGCTGGTCATTCATTAAAAACTTATTTTCTTGTACTTGTTCCGCACGGTGTTTCACGGTACCATGATAGAAAAAGAGAAAAGGGGACGTTGTATGTCCGAAATGTTTACACAGATGCGGCCGGTCTTCATGGTCATTGCAGCAATTTTAGTAGTCTTTACCATTCTTGCGTTGATTGAGCGCAGCCAATCAAGCGGGGTCAGTCTGTTTGCGATAGGAAGTGTGTCGGTCACCGGCTTGTTGACGGCGACAGCCCTGTTGGTTGTTGAAAACCAAATCCTCGAGGAAATGGGATGGACAGGCGATCCGGTTACATTATACTTCTACCTTGCAATTGTCGTATTGTCCATTGCCAATCCGCTGATTTATCGCTTTCGAAACAACCGGAAGAAACGGTACACATTTTATTAAAACAATCTAAACATGTCAAAAAGTTCTAAATTCATTCACAATGTTAAGAAATCATACGCTGAGAAAGGTTACGCTTTCTTAGCGTTTTTTCTTTCACTCTCTAAAAGTTCAATTGTTCACTTGGAAAGGGTTTTATATAAAAAGGGTGTTTCAACATTTCTGACAGAACAAATGCTCAATATGTAACAATATGAGGGTTGGAGCTGTATGCAAAAAACTAGTTGAAATTGGAGGCGTTTTTTTCGTTATAAAACGATAGTTGACAGGTACTACAATTCGTTTTATTTTAGTAAAGGTAAAAATTGCATATCAAGGCTTATTGCTTGGAATGTACCGCTTTTCTTCTATACTAACAGATAGGAAAGTCGCTTTTGATTCATCCTTATTTTGTTGTCTAGAAGGAATAAAGGAGTGACTGAAATTGTCACCCAAGACCATCAATTGGTATTGCGTATGGACAGAGAGATGGCGGAAGAATTGGAGTCTGACTTATCTGTCTCTGACGATGAACCGGAAGAAGAGTCAGATGGAGCCGGGAAAAAACTTCTTGCAGTGATTCAAGGGATTTTCGCACCTATCTTAACTCCGCTCGCAGGCGCCGGGATTCTTCAAGGGATTATCATCTTGTTGTTGACTTTGGGAATCGTATCGGAAGGTACTGCCGAAGAAGGCGTATTGAGCACAATTTCAGATGCGGTCTTTTACTTTATGCCAATTTTGCTGGCAGCGATGGCACAGTTTAATGTATTCAGTTTCTTTGAATTGCCGATTCGATCCGTTCAATACGCAAACAGTGTTATTCCCATCATTTTGATTGTCTGGGCACAAAGCTATATTGAGCGTGGTTTAAAGAAAATCATGCCGGACTTATTGGCTCCGGTGTTGAATCCATTGTTTATCCTGGTATTGGGAACCTTGTTGGGCTTAAGTGTCCTCGGACCGATTGGAACAGTCGTGGCCGATGCCATTGCAACAGTGTTGAACTACTTCAACGGAACGGTTCCGTGGTTGGTTCCAACCATCGTAGGAACGTTGAGCCCGTTCATCATCATGGCCGGCGTTCACTATTCTCTCTTCCCGGCAGCAACCTTGTCGATCGCTGCATTGGGATATGAGACCATCCTCGGCCCTGGTTTGTTGGCCGGAAACATGGCCCACGCAGGAGTAGCCTTGGCGGTGGCTTTGAAGACCAAAAACCAAGCCTACAGATCTTTCTCAGTTTCAGCGACTGTGATGGCGATGATGGGTGTATCCCAGCCGGCATTGTACGGAATCGAATTGATTTTGAAACGTCCATTGTACGCTGTGTTGGCGGCAGGGGGAATCGGCGGATTGTACGCGGGAATCATGACTGTCCGCGCATTTGCCTTCGCGAACCCGAGCATCGCGGAAATTCCTGTCTTCTTGGACAGCGGCAATAACTTGATGCACACGTTGCTCATGGTTGTGATTTCATTTGCAGCTGGATTTGCGCTGACTTGGGTATTAGGATTTGAAGAACCAAGCCAAAAAGTCGTCGATCAAGCAACTGCTGGAAGCTGATTGTCTAAAACGAAAACATCATTAGCCATTCAAACACCCTTTCCACTAACGGACTTTCCTGTTAGCGAAAAGGGTGTTTTTTCTTGTGGAAGTTTTATTCGATTATACACATAATTTACATAAAAGCGTGTAATAAACAAAAAATGATTCAAATTTCTAAATAATTGTTGCATAAACATTCTAAAGTTGGTATGATTCTATCAATCAACTATCACTTTAGGAATGAGGAATCCAAATGAGAAAAAAAGGAATGGCGGTACTCTTTGCGTTTGTGATGTTGTTGCAGGTGTTGGTGTTCAGTCCGATGACGGCACAGGCGACAACAATAGAGGAGATACAAGACAAAGGAACGATGATCATTGGAACAAGTGCGGATTTTCCGCCGTATGAGTTTCATGCGAGGGTGGACGGCCAGGACAAAATTGTCGGAATGGACATATTCATCGCAGAAAGAATTGCCGAAGAATTAGGAGTGGAGCTGCAGATTGAAGACATTGGGTTCGACAGTTTGCTGCCGGCACTGGAAACGGGGAGCGTGGATATGGTCATCGCCGGGATGAGCCCGACCGAAGAGCGCCGTCAGAGTGTGGATTTTTCCGATGTATACTATGTCGGAGGGCACAACCTCATGGTGCGTGAAACAGACGCAGAAATTTATACGGGCATTGATTCACTCGCCGGAAAAGTAGTCGGGGTTCAAAGTGGGTCACTGCAAGAAGCCTTGGCGGCACAAATTCCAGATGTCGAATTGATGAAACTGACGAAAATTACGGATTTGATTTTGGCCCTAAAGACCAACAAAGTGGAAGCCATTGTCATGGAAAAACCGAATGCGGAAGCTTATGCGGGAAATAATCCGGACTTATACACTTTTGACGGAGGTTTCGAGCTGGATGAATCAGAACAAGGATCGGCGATTGCTTTCCAAAAAGGGTCCGATGAACTGGTCGAAGTGGTGAACGGCGTTTTGGCAGAAATTGATGAACAAGGATTGCAAGAGGAGTATCTGGCACAAGCTGGGGAATATTTGAACCTTGAAAACCAAGAAGAAGGATCATCCATCAGCCAATATGGGCCGTACTTCCTTAATGGAACGATGAATACGATTTTCATTTCAATCGTCAGTGTGTTCTTTGGATCCGTTTTGGGGATTCTGTTGGCGCTGATGCGTTTATCCCGAAACATGGTCTTCCGTCCGCTGGCAACGGCATATGTCGAATTTGTACGTGGAACGCCGATGCTGATTCAAGTGATGTTCATCTACTTCGCGGTCGGTTACTTGGTCAATATCCCGGCTATGCTCTCGGGGATTATCGCTGTCTCCTTGAACAGTGCGGCATACATTTGCGAAATCATCCGCTCGGGCTTGAACTCTGTGCCGTCGGGTCAAACGGAAGCCGCCAGAAGTTTGGGCATGGGCCACCGGGACACGATGCGCCACATCATTTTCCCGCAAGCATTGAAAAATATCTGGCCAGCATTGGGGAATGAATTCATTACGGTCATCAAAGAAAGTTCGATCGTTTCGATCATCGGTGTCAGCGAATTGATCTTCCAGACCCGCGTGGTCACCTCCATTTCATACCGCGGTGTTCTCCCGTTGTTCATCACGATGATCATTTACTTCATTTTGACATTCAGCTTGACGAAACTCCTCAACTACTATGAAGGGAAGATGAAATATGATTGATATCCGCCATTTAGAAAAATCATTTGGAGACAATTTGGTACTGAAAGACATTTCGGAAGAAGTGCATAAAGGCGAAGTGGTGGTCGTCATCGGCCCCAGTGGTTCCGGGAAAAGTACTTTCCTCCGCTGTTTGAACTTGATGGAAGTACCAACAAGCGGCGAGATCGAGTTTGAAGGAACCGTACTGACCAATTTGAAAGAAGGTAAACTCAATGAATTGCGTCAAAAAATGGGCATGGTCTTCCAAAGTTTCAACCTCTTTCCGCATATGACGGTGCTGCAAAATCTGACTGTTGCTCCGATGAAAGCCAAAGGCATTTCCCAGCAGGAAGCTGAGCAAACAGCGAAGGATCTGTTGGAAAAAGTCGGTCTGGCGGAAAAAGCCAATGCGTATCCGTCCAGTCTTTCAGGCGGGCAGCAGCAACGTGTGGCCATCGCTCGTGCGTTGGCGATGAACCCGGCAGTGATGCTCTTCGATGAGCCGACGAGTGCATTGGATCCGGAAATGGTAGGGGAAGTGCTGAAGGTGATGCACGACCTGGCCAAGTCGGGCATGACGATGGTGGTTGTGACCCACGAAATGGGTTTCGCCAAAGAAGTGGCGGATCGCGTGCTGTTCATGGATGCGGGTGTCATCGTTGAACAAGGCACGCCGGAAGAGTTGTTCGAAAATCCGCAAAACCCGAGAACACAAGATTTTCTCGCAAAAGTACTATAGTAAAAAGATGGAAGAAAGTAAGGGGACTTTCTTCCATCTTTTTTTGTGTATACATATATAATAGAAGAAAATGCAAAAGGAGAGGTTTCGGTGAAGATTACGTTACGTGTGACAGGATTAGAAGTGGAGGCAGAGTACACCGAAAAAGAAATAAATCAGGTCTTGTTGCCTCTTCTCAATCAGATCAATCAAAAACGGGCGGAAAAAGGCAGCCGGGTGATTGCGTACTTGGCTGCTCCTCCCGGGACGGGAAAAACCACGCTCAGTCTGTTTATGGAGTATTTGTACAAACAGCAGGACTTCCCGTATACTTTCCAATCGGTTTCCATTGACGGGTACCACCATAAACGGGAATATTTATTGACGCACTGGTTGGAAGAGGGAAAGACCCGGGTGAGGCTGAACGATGTGAAAGGCAGTCCGGAGTCGTTCAACCTGGAAGCACTGAAAAGAAACATTCTGACCTTGCAACATAGCCCAGTGGAATGGGCGGTGTATGACCGTCAGTTACACGATGTGAGCGAAGAGACAACATGGGTGGATGCGGATATTGTACTGATTGAAGGCAACTGGCTGTTGTTAAATGAAGAAAATTGGGATGAATTGAGAGACTATTGCGATTTGAGTATTTTCATCGAAGCGGAGGAAAGTTTGCTGCGTCCCCGGTTGATTGAGCGAAAAATGAAAGGCGGATTTTCACAGACGGAAGCGGCAGCTTTTTACGCAGCCAGCGACCGGAAAAATGTCTGCCGCGTATTGGCACACCGACAAAAATCGAACATTCTGCTGGGGCTTTCTCCAACTGGTGAATTGTTATGTTTATAGAAAAAGGAAAAACCTGCCGTCGTGTAGGTTTTTCCTTTTTTTGTGAATGAAGTGTTACAGAAATAAAAGGAAAAATGCGATATAAAGCGCTTAAATTTAAAAATAACACAGCTTATTACATCTGTAACACAATTAAAATATTGTTTCTTTTTTAATATGTTATGATACTCTTAGTTAATTTTTCAAAAAAAAACATATCAAAACATACTATAAATGTTATTAAACACATGAATCGCAGTCCCGACACTTTTGAATGACAAACAACAGCTATAATACGCAGGAGGAATACTTATTTTGAATAAGAAATGGACATATAGTATAGCGGCTTTTCTGTTGTTAGCGGGATCCGGATTGGTTCCAGTTGAAGCAGAAGCCTCTACTTTGGAAGAAATGGAACAACAAAGACAAGAATTACAAAATCGTTCCGGTGAAGTGGAAAGTGAAATCCAAAATCGTGAACAACAAATGCAAAACTTGCAGTCTGAAAGAGAAGCATTGGAACAGCAAGTGCAGACGCTTCAAGCGAGCATCAACGAATTGGTTCAAAAACTTCAGGACCAAGAAGCAAAGTTGAAAGAAAAAAATGCAGAGATTGAACGACTGCAAAAAGAAATTGCTCAGTTGAAAGAACAAATTGCACAACGGGAAGACAAATTAAGAAACCAAGCCCGTGCCGTGCAAACACAAGGTGATCCAAACAACATGTTGGATATCATTGTATCTGCAGAAAATTTGTCCGACCTTGTTGGACGAATCGGCCTTGTCAACCAAATCGTTGGCGCCAATAAAAACATCGTGACCGAACAAGTTAACGACCAAAAAGCGTTGGAAGCTGCAGAAAAACAAGTACAAGTTGAAAAAGAAGAAATCGAAGCCATCAAAGCGCAAATGGAAGAGGACCGCAACAACTTGGTCGCTCAAAAAGTAGAATTGGATGACACCATTATTCAAGTGGCTGAATTATACAATATGACAGCTGAAGAAAAAGAAGCATTTGTCCAAGAACAACAAGCGATTGTTCAACAAACCAGCAATTTGGATAAAGAAATCCAAGCTGAACGTGACCGTTTAGAAGCTATCCGTAAAGCGGAAGAAGAACGAGCACGCAAAGAAGCGGAAGCTCGTGCAAAAGCAGAGGCAGAAGCCAAAGCTAAAGCAGAAGCAGAAGCAGAAGCTAAAGCAAGAGCTGCGGCAGAAGCGGCAGCAGAAGCAGAAGCAGAAGCAGAAGCTAAAGCAAGAGCTACGGCAGAAGCGGAAGCAGCAGCCGTAGTAGAAGCAGAAGCAGAAGCAGAAGCAGCATCTAAAGCGAAGGCAGAAACAAAATCAGAGAAAAAAGCGTCAGCTCCTAAAGCAGAGTCCAAAAAATCAACACCGGCTCCTAAAAAACAAGCTCCGGCGAAACCGAAAACCACGCAGACGTCTAAACCGGCTTCTAAGCCTGCTAAGTCATCCAGCGGATTTATCCGTCCATCAGGCGGTTATGTAACTTCCCGTTATGGTTACAGACGCCATCCGATTTTTGGATACAACAAACTTCATGCAGGAATGGACTTTGCCGGCGGTGGCCCAATTGTCGCTGCTCAAAGCGGAAGGGTTGTCACTGCCACTTACCACAGCGGTTGGGGCTACTACGTGAAGATTGATCACGGAAACGGCCTTCAAACCTTGTATGCGCACATGCAGACTGGAAGCGTCCGTGTCAGACCAGGACAAGAAGTTTCTCAAGGACAAACAATTGGAACCATGGGAACAACCGGTTCTTCCACAGGTGTCCACTTGCACTTTGAAGTGTACAAAAACGGCAGAACTGTCGACCCGGCTCCATACTTGGGACTATAAAAACCACAAAAGCTATCTGAACTCACTCAGTGAGGAGCGGATAGCTTTTTTTGTGCAAAAAAAACACCTGCCTGTTCAAGGCAGATGCAACAATCACATTTTCTTTCCACGCATAGGCGGTCTTAATCTTTTCTTTGAAAGACGCGGATGAATCACTTGACACACCGCACTGCTCAATGAAACTCCCAAGGCGATGGCGCCGGAGATGAAAAACGTTTCGGTTCCCAGACGAATCGTGTTGTCAAAGTTCTCTTCCATCAATGCGCGCATGGTGTTGTACGCCGTTCCTCCCGGGACCAATGGAATCAGGGCAGGAATACTGAAGACGATGACGGGAACTTTGTAGCGGCGGGCAAAAATTTGGCTCAATGCAGACAAGGCAAATGATGCCGCACCGGCTGCAATGAATAAGTCTAAGCCGTTGTCTGAAGGGAGAGAAGCGTACACCAGCCACCCGGCCATGCCAGCCAAACCCGAAGCGAATGTGGTTCTGGAAGGTGCGTTATACAAAACGGAGAATCCAGCGGCAACCACTCCGGCTGCGATAGAAACGAAGAAATTCAAAAGCACTGTTCTATCTCCTTTCATTCAATTCATATATAGAAAGTACTGTTTTAAAATAACGCCAAGACAAGAAGATTCCTACACCGATGGCTGCTGCGGTCAACAACGCCTGCGCCAGCAGGGAAATACCTGCCACGAGGTGTCCTGCCATCAAGTCACGGAAACTGTTCGTGATAGCCATTCCGGGAACCAACCCCATCAAAGCAGATACGATGATGGTGTCCAAGTTATTCCCCCAACCTGTTTGAACGAAAAGCATGGCGATGATTCCGGTCACGAAGGAAGCAACGATTTGAGCAAAAAAGGTTATGTTGAAAAAGTTGTCGACTTTTTCAAATGCGTTCATCCCAAAACCGGCTGCGATACCTGCAGGGACGAAATCTATCCATCCGCCGCCATCTCGTGAATTCGGGTGTATGCTTTTCGATGGCGGTCAGTTTTTTGTTTGACAATTTCAAGCGGCAATGGGGATGCCGAAATTTCACGGGACAAATCATTGACTGCCGTCACTTTTTGCAAGTTTGTGGAACCAGATGTGGTCCGGAGCAATTCCGTATAGTCTTGTCTCTTTTCACCTTGCACGGTTAAGATAATTGCAGTTGGAACGACGAACACATTGATGTAGGTCAATCCATAACTCGCTGCGATCCGATAAAGCGTATCTTCGACTCGGTAAGTTTCTGCCCCGTTGGCCAGCATGACGGATCCAACATGAATACAGAGGTCCAAGACTTCTGCTTCGTCATAGTATTGAGCACTCAATTCCTTCCCTCCTAAAAAAAATACTACCAGTATACCGCCCTTGTTCCATCCACACAACCACTAATTTCTTCTTTAATTCTAAAGATACAAAGGGGCAGATATGGTACAATATGAATGGTTCGCTGAAGGTATCAGCTTTCAGTAATAATGATACAAGGGAGTATATTGCTATGGCAGACAAACACCAGACCCACTCTGCCTCCGAGGAATTGCTGCAGGCAATTGCTGCGGAGGCGGAAGTTTTTTGGGCTAACCCGGATTACACGACATTTGAAGAAGCGATGAAAAAGTCCTCCTACACACTAGAAGACGTCAAAGACGCGGAAGCACGGTTGCAGCGTTTTGCTTCCTTCATCCGTGTGGCTTTCCCGGAAACCGAAGCCAATAAAGGCATCATCGGTTCCAAAATTAGCCGCATTCCAAACATGAAGGAATTCGTTGAAAAACGGTACCAGCAAGAAATCGTCGGTGAACTGTATTTGAAGCGCGATGACACGTTGCCGATCGCCGGAACCATCAAAGCGCGCGGTGCCATCTATGAAGTGTTGAAACACGCAGAAACACTGGCGTTGGAACACGGATTGCTGAAAAGCACGGAAGAAGATTACGTGGTTTTTGCCAACGAAGAATTCAGAAACTTCTTCGCCAAGCACCACATCGCGGTAGGCACCACCGGAAACTTAGGCATCAGTGTCGGAACGATGGGCGCGAAATTGGGATTCAACGTGACGGTCCACGTTTCTGTCGATGCCAAACAATGGAAAAAAGACTTCCTCCGCAGTAAAGGCGTGGAAGTCATCGAACACAAAACCAACTTCTCCAAAGCGGTGGAGCAGGGACGCGCAGAATCCGAAGCGAACCCGAACAGCTACTTCGTGGACGACGAGCATTCTGAAGACCTCTTCTTGGGATACACCGTGGGCGGATTGCGCATGAAACGGCAGTTGGAAGAAGAAGGCATTCAAGTGGATGCCGACCACCCGCTGTTTGTGTACTTGCCGTGCGGAATCGGAGGTTCTCCGGGCGGCATCACTTTTGGGATGAAACAAGCTTTTGGCGATCACGTGCACTGCTTCTTTGCAGAGCCGACAAAAATGCCGAGCATGTTGTTGGGATTGATGACACACAAATACGACGACATTTCTGTGGACGATGTCGGCATCCATGGCTTGACTGTTGCGGACGGATTGGCGGTGCCGCGGACGTCCGGACTGGTTGCCAAATTGATGGAGCCGTTCTTCAGCGGAGGATACACTGTTCAGGAAGACGAATTCAAAGCCTTGCTGAAAGCTCTCCACGAAACGGAAGGCATCTTCTTGGAACCCGCCGCATTGGCCGGTTTGTCAGGGGCAGCGCGTTTGTTCCGCACCCAAGCAGGTCAGCAGTACATGGAAGCCCAAAACGTTGCAGATAAAATGGCGAACGCCACTCATATCGCATGGGCAACAGGCGGATCCATGGTACCAAAAACCGATCAGGAAGCATTTCTGAAAGAAGGCGCAGAAGCATTGGCTCAAAGCGACACACATTAAATCAAACAAAAAAGCGAAATCCTCTCTTTGGCAGAGGTTCTTGCTTTTTTTGTATGCAAGGCGGACTCATCGACAAAGATACTACGGAGGATGGGTTCTTTGTTGAAGAGAGAGGCTCTATCAAACAAAGAATTGCGGCGCGGAAGTGTCTTTGTTGTAGAGAAAGTCTCTCTTCGACAAAGAAGTGCGCGGTGTCGGTTTCTTTGTCAAAGAGGCGATTTGTTCGAAGGAGCGACCAGAGAAAAACAGTATTTATGCATATGCCATTGTGTTTTGTAAGCGCTTTATAATATAATGGTCATAAGTAAAGTTGAATGAGTAAATATTAAAGGAGGAGAGGGGTTGAATCAGAGAGAAAAAACGTCGTTGAAGAATATGGAGTACAACCGCTATATCGCGTTGCGTTACTCATTGGCCGTCCTTTTCTTTGCCAATTTGAACTGGTTGGTGTTCTTGCTGACTGTCCGCTCGGTGTATGCGCTGCTGCCTTTTGTCATGCTGGTGTTTGCAGGCCCGTCCATCATGGAACAGATCAAAGTGTATGGACAGAAATCATCTTTAACGCATACGACTCGTTATTTCAAAAGCCAGTTGCTGTTAAATGGACTGCTTTGTGTATTGGCATTTGTTCCGGTGTTTTTTAGAGGCGCATTCCCGTTTATGGCAGAAAGCGCCCAAGGTTTGATTGGTCTTCAGATCGTTTTGGTGTTGGGAATAGGAATGGCATATAAATCCCTGCAAAAAATCCAAGCCATTCACCAAAGACAAGACAGGATGCATCACGCGGTTTTGAAGTACAAACACACATTGAAAGCGAGTGATCCAAATGGAAAATGAAAACAAAGTATTTCAACTGTTGGAACGGTATTTGATGGGTCCGCTCGGAAAAGTTTCACAGATGAAAATTGTCCGCGGCATCATGGGTGCCGGGATAGCGACCATTCCGTTTACGATTGTCGGATCGATGTTTTTAGTATTCAACGTGCTGCCGTTGACGTTTCCGTTTTTGGAAGGCTTTTTTAATGCGACGTTTTTCCGTTTCAGCGACTTATACATGTTAGCCAACATGGCTACAATGGGCTTATTGGCATTATACTTCAATATTAGTTTGGGATATGAATACAGCCGCATTATTGCCGGTGATGAGAAGTTGGAAATGAGTGGGTTAAACGGAGCGCTGCTTTCCATGTTTGCCTTCTTCATGACGATTCCGGAATTGGTGTTCCAAGACGGAGTAATTTCCCGTGTAACCGAAGTGACAGAAGAAGTCACCATCGTCAACGGCTGGCGAATGGGGGACGCTGTTGAACGGCTGGGAACGGTCGGCATCTTTACAGGCATTGTTATGGCCGTGATTGCGGTCAACTTGTATAAAATGTGTGTGAAAAGAAACTGGATCATCAAACTGCCGGAAGAAGTGCCGAGCGGGGTGGCCCGCGCCTTCACCGCATTGATTCCCGCATTTGTGGTGGCTTTTGCGGTGTTGCTGATCAACGGTGTGTTGGCGGTTTTGAACACAAACATCTTTGACATCATCCAAGTGCCATTCGGTTTTGTGACGAACATGACCAACAGCTGGCTGGGGGTCATGGTGATTTACTTCTTGGTGCATGCGCTATGGCTGGTGGGGATTCATGGAGCGAACATCATCTTCTCCCTCATCACGCCGATTACGCTGGCCAACTTGGCAGCCAACGCAGAAGGGGCCGCCATCCCATTGGCCGGGGAGTTCAATAACGCGTATGTGACGCTCGGCGGTTCCGGTGGGACGCTGCTGTTGACCTTTTTCATCGCTTTCCTGGCCCGATCGGAACAGTTGAAAGCCGTTGGAAAAGCCGCCATGATTCCGGCAATTTTTAACATTAATGAACCGATTATTTTCGGGTTGCCGATGATTTATAATCCATATTTGGCCATCCCATTCTTTTTGGCACCCATGGTCAGTGCCACCATCGCGTATTTCTCCATCACTTTGGGATGGATCAACCCCATCATTGCCTTGCTCCCGTGGCCATCCCCAGTAGGCATCGGTGCTTTTATCGGAACAGGGGGCGACTGGCGGGCTGCGGTAGTTTCACTGATTTGTGCTGCAGCGGCATTTGTCATCTATTATCCATTCATCCGCGCATACGACCGGAAACTGATGGAACAAGAACAGAGCAACGTCAGTGCAGACAATACGGATGCTGTCACCTAACAAAATTATGCATCACTTCTTTCCTCAAAGGAGAGGTTGGGACAATAGTCCCGACCTCTTTTGCGGTTCCGAATAGGCTAGCGAAAATGCGCTCCAAAATGCAGACCCGACGTCCACTTTGTCATGACTGTAGTTGCTTTAGCAATGTACAGTCATGATACACTTGGGCATCTGCCCACAGTGCCTCCTTTAGAATAATGCTCGAGGGGCTTTGCCTCTCATCCGCTTATTCGCTCCAGTTGCCATAGCCGTTGCCGCTTTAGCGGCTTACGGATATGGTATGCGTTAGAAGGTTCGGGTCTAAACGCATTTTGTCCCGCTCTCTTGCGGTTTTTCTATATAAATATAAATGTTTTGTATATTCGGACAAAAAGAGTTGTGTTTTACTTGAAATTTGGGCTAGGATAGGGGAAAGAAAGATGGAAAGTGGAAAGGAAGGATGCGCATGGCAAATAACATACATGTAGAACAAGCAACTTTTGCAGGTGGATGTTTCTGGTGCATGGTCAAACCGTTTGATCAATTACCGGGGATAAAAGAAGTTGTTTCCGGCTATTCCGGTGGAGACAAACCTTACCCGACATATGAAGAAGTCGTCGCAGGCGAAACAGGACACAGAGAAGTGGTCCAAATCACATTCGATGCTTCTGTCTTCCCATATGAAAAGTTGTTGGAGATGTATTGGCGCACCATCGATCCGACCGATCCAGGCGGGCAGTTCAACGACCGCGGAGAACAGTATAAAACAGCAATTTACTACCATACCGACGAACAAAAACAAGCTGCCGAAGCTTCCAAGCAGGCATTGGAAGAAAGTGGAAAATTCTCCAAGCCGATCGCCACGGAAATACTGCCGGCACAGCCGTTTTACCCGGCTGAAGAGAAACACCAAAACTACTACCAAAAAGCCTCCTTCCATTACAACTTGTACGAAAAAGGGTCCGGGCGCAAAGACTTTTTGGAACGGACATGGCGGATGGAAAAAGATCCTGAACAGCTCCGTCAGCAGTTGACTCCGGAACAATATGCGGTCACGCAGGAAAACAAAACCGAAACACCGTACGAGAATGCTTACTATGACAACACCGAAGACGGCATCTATGTGGATGTGGTGTCAGGAGAGCCGCTGTTCAGTTCCATCGATCAGTACGATGCCGATTGCGGATGGCCGAGCTTCACCCGGCCGTTAAGTTATTATCAAATCGAAGACCGCTTGGACGAAAGCCACGGCATGATCCGCACGGAAATCCGCAGCAGATACGCCGACTCCCATCTGGGACATGTCTTTTACGATGGACCGGAAGAAGAAGGCGGCCTGCGCTTCTGCATCAATTCCGCCGCGTTGCGGTTTGTGCCGAAAGAAAAACTGGAAGAAGAAGGGTACGGCGAATACCGCGTGTTGTTTGATTAAAAGCTGATTGAACCGGAAAGGGCAGGCACGGTTCTTTCCGGTTTTTTGTGATTTATATGCAGAGCCGGCAATGTGCTGTTCCTTTCCCCAATATTTTGGTAAAGTAAGAAGCAAACAGGAGCGGAGGGGAAAATGTGGCTTCAGAAAAACGGATACTGGTGTTCGTCGGACCAAGCGGGAGCGGAAAAACGACGGTAGGAAATGAATTATCCAAAAAAGGAATAAAAAAACTGGTCACCACCACGACACGGCAACCAAGAAAAGGCGAAGTGGATGGACAAGACTATTATTTTGCAAAAGCGGAAGAACTGGACCCGGAAGACTTTGTGGAACAGACCGTCTACAACGACAATACGTACGGATTGACGCGCAAAGAAGTGGAAACAGCTCTGGAAGAATATGACATTGTACACGTTTCATTGGATCAAAACGGGGCTATCGCCATGCGAAAAGCTTATCCGGAAGAGACCCGCATCATCTTTTTTGAAATCTCGGAAGCGAAAATGGCGGAAAGAATGCGTAAGCGGGGAGAGAGCGAAGAAACCATCGCAGAACGATTGGCATTTGGACGCGAAACCCAAGAAAACATCCCGCCCAACGGAACAGACTTGATTGTCCAAAACATCCATGTGAAAGACACGGCAGAAACCATTTTGAAGGCGTTTGGACTCGAAGAGCATACAAAAAATATGTAGAAGAATCATACAATCAAAGGGAGGGCCTCTATTCTTATGAATGAGGCTTTTTTCAGTTCTTTGGATTTTTTCCGCCGGCAAAGAGGTGGTATAATACAGTTGAGAAAAGGCTTTTTGATGTCGTAAGGTCATTCTTCATGAGGCAGGTCGAAAGAGGTGAACAACATGATCGAACCGCATGATGGAAGAATCAATCCGCGAACAATCACCCGTATGATGCAGCCAGAGCAGTGAAATAGACAGCACATTTTCGTATCTGCAACTGGGAATCTCCACGATTTTCATTTTTGCCTTTGTCCTTACATTGAGCTTGATCTTAGTGCGGCTTTGGAGAATCAACGACGGGAAACGGTGGCTCTTGCCGGTGACATTCGGAATGTACACGGGCTGGTTGTTTATCGCTACCGTGGTGAATGTGGCGGCTTTCCTGACCCAGATCGGCTGGAACGGCTTTGGTCTTTCAGAGGAATGGTGGACGATTGCGGTTCTGATCGTCGCCGTGGTCCTGGCCGGATGGGTGTTGACGCGTGTGAAAAACGCAGTGTTCACACTGCCGATTGCCTGGGGATACTGGGGAATTTACCAGGCTCTTCAAGGTAAGGACGTTTCCCAAGGCGTGGAATGGACCGCACTAATCGGGATCATTCCGTTGGTCGCGTTGGCAGCCTATGCGTTTTACCGTTATCGGTTTGCGGTGATGCCTGCAAAGAGTCGTTAATTGAATCAAAGACAAAGATGCAAAAGCTCTTCCTGGAAGCGGGAAGAGTCTTTTTTTGTTCTAGAAAAATAAAAATGTCACGAAGAGTTCCTAAATGAATTCTGTACTTACGTTTTAAAGAGGGGGCGTTAATGCTATAATGTAAAGGATAATTGACTTTTTTAAGGGTGAAAAAATGCCGAGAAAATACACAACCACGCTGAACACACGTCCGTTTCTATTTCAAGAAACAAAAAACGTGGCTCAACTGCTGCTTGATGGGAAAGTAGAAGAAGATATCAAAAAAATGGTACTGGAACAAAATTTGTTTCAACTGGCCAGTCCTCAGCGAGCATTGTCCTTTTATGGCGAAATCATGCGACGACTGAAGATGTTGGATGAGTATTTGTTGACTCAGTTAGCTAAGACAGATACACAAACCGCCAAAACCATTTTGCTTTATGCTTTATTGAAAAAAGACCGGTTGTTTTATGAATGGATGAGAGAAGTGGTGTACAACAAACGAATTGTTTTTGATTATACAGTCCGTAAATCAGAAACTAGAAGATTTGTCGAACAAAAAGGCGAACAAGAAGAAGTGGTCCGGAATTGGACAGAGGATACAAAGAGACACTTGATAGATGCGTATCATCAAGTACTCACAGATGCGGATATTGCTGTGAGGGATAAAGACCAAGAACTCACACTTCAACTGCCGCTCATAGAACCTACTGTGCAGGAATATCTAATTACAAAGAAAGAAAAAAACATTGTAGAAGTGGTGTTAGGGGAGCCGATATTATGAGGAATATAGCGGACCGTTTAGAAGAGTTACAGGATAAATTGCTTGATGAAAAACTGCTGCAGAATAAAGGGTTGGGGAATGAAGTAGGATTTTATATCTTTGATTACGATCCGAAAGAGGAGCTTGTGGTTCGAGAAGCCATTCCCCGAATCAAGCGGTATATTGAAAAAGAAAATCCAGAAACACGGATTCAGATTTTTGACTTATATGACATTGTGTTGGAATTTTTTGAACAAAAAGGCTTTATGAATAAAAACTTTGAAATGGAAGAGAAAAAAGGCAGCGAGGAACTTTTTGAAATTATGAAGAAAACCTTGCGCATTGCGACCAATCAAGACCGCATCATTCGCTACATCGAGGAAAAGTGGGACGGAGAATCAATGGTCTTTCTCACTGGAGTCGGAAAAGCCTTCCCGATTGTGCGCTCGCACACTGTATTGAACAACCTTCAGACAATTGTGGAAGACAAACCGTTGATTTTGTTTTATCCAGGGCAATACGAACATGGAAGCTTGAAATTATTTTCCAAGTTTACCGACGACAACTACTACCGTGCATTTAAAATTACAGAAAATTAAGGAGGAGAAACATGACTATTCAATCGTTGTTTCGTAAAGACATCAATCGTGAAATCCAAGGTGTCATTAAAATTGGATCAGCAGTAAAAGAAGACGTCCAGCAAGAACTGGAAGAATACGTCGTGACGGATGAGTTGAAAAAGCACTTCGATACTTTTTTCACTGCCTATACTCGGGCATTTGAACGGCCGACCGATAAGATGGGGGTGTGGATTTCTGGTTTCTTTGGCTCAGGGAAATCGCACTTCCTTAAAATCCTATCTTACCTACTGAGTTCCGGTATGGAAATTGACGGAAAACGAGCGGTCGATTTCTTTGAAGATAAAATCGAAGACGAGGAACTGCTTAAAAAAATGCGGACTGTGGCAGAGGCGCCCAGTGAAGTGGCACTCTTCAATATCGATTCAAAAGCCGATTCCGACAGCAAACAAAACAAAACGGCTATCGTCAAAGTTTTCAATAAAGTCTACAACGAAATGCGTGGATATTCTGCAAGCATTCCGTGGTTGGCGGAATTGGAAGAGACGTTGGACCGGAACGGACAGTACGACCAGTTCAAAGCCAACTTCCAAGAGATTGTCGGGCTTTCGTGGGAAGAAGGTCGGGACGAACTCTACTACCGGATGGATGAAGCCATCGAAGCTTTGGCTAAAACAACCGGGATGTCAGAAGACAGCGCCCGCAGTTGGGTGGAAAACGGAGAAGACAACTATTCCATTTCTGTAGACAGTTTTGCCAACCGTTTGCGCCAGTATGTAGAGACCAAAGAAGACCGCTACCGTTTGGTCTTTGCAGCCGATGAAGTGGGGCAGTACATTTCAGGAAACACGCAGTTGATGCTGAACTTGCAGACTGTGGCGGAGGATTTAGGCAAACTATGCAAAGGGAAAGTATGGATTATCGTGACTTCCCAGCAAGACATCGACAGTCTGCGAGAAAACCTTTCTGTGACCGACTTTTCCAAAATCCAGGGCCGGTTTAATACGCGCATGAACTTAAGCAGTGCCAACGCGGATGAGGTCATCAAGATTCGTTTACTTGAAAAAACAGACGATGCCTATCATGCATTGACGTTGACTTATGATGAAGAAAAAGTGGCCTTGCGAAACAAATTGGAGTTTGAAGAAGCAGCAACAATGCGCTTTTATCGAGACCGGGATGATTTCGCGCGCGTTTATCCATTTGTTCCCTATCAGTTTAACCTGCTCCAAAGTGTGTTCACGGCAATCCGAGAGCACGGATCAGCTGGAAAACACTTATCAGACGGAGAACGGAATTTGTTGGAATCTATCCAACAAGCGACAATCCGTTACCAAGATAAAAAAATTGGTCAGCTGATTCCGTTCCAAACGTTTTATGAAAGCATCGATCAAGCATTAGAACATTCTGTGCGCTCCACTATCATCCGGGCACAACAAAATGAAAGTTTGACGGAATTTGATGTTGCTGTGTTGAAAGTATTGTTCCTGATTCGGTATGTGGATGAAATGCCGGGCACCCTCAAGAACTTGACGACATTGATGCTGTCCCACATCGAAGAAGACACCATTGAGTTGGGTAAACGAATCAGCGAGTCCTTGCAAAAACTTGAAAGAGAATACCTCGTGCAACGCATCGGCAAGGAGTACCTCTTCTTGACGAATGAAGAACAAGACGTGAACCGCGAAATCAACCGCATTCAAATTCCTACTTCAGAAGTGGTCAAAGAAGCGGGACGGATTCTGTTTGATGAATTGTTAAATATGCAGCGGTATGCCTATCGCCCATTTTCAGAGAACAAACAATTAGAGTACTTGATTGATTTTTCTCAGTGGATCGACGACCGCAATTTAAAAAATCCGTCCATCGATTTTGGAGTCCGCTTTTTATCTGTCTATGCAGAGGAATATGAGGAAGAGCCCGCTGTGTTAGCTCTTTCTCAACGCGAGTCCAAGTTGGTGGTCCAGTTACCTTCCGATGAAGACTTCGGAGATTTGCGCCAATACATGCAAATCAACCAATATTTGCGCGAACAGTCGGCTAAGAAAAAGACGCCGGTCATCCAAGAGATTCAGTACCGGAAGGCGACAGAACGGGGACAAATCTATACCTTATTCAAGTCCAAGCTGCAGTCGGCTGTCGAACATGCGGACCTGTATGTCAACGGCTATCCAGTGGAAGTGAAAGGATCATTTGCCTCCCGCATCGATGAAGGATTGCGCGTATTGGTGGAGAGCACATATCCAAAAATCAATTATGTTGAACGTTCATATACGAAAGACGACTTAGAAAAACTGATTTACGAACAACAAGAAATACTGGAAGACTACACTGATAAAAACTATAAGGCGACAGAAGAAATCGACCGCTATTTGGGCACTCAGCAAGAGCGCAACATGTTAGTGACGCTCAGGGAAGTGATGGACCGGTTTGGAAAAGAGCCGTACAGTTGGAAAGATTTGGACATTTTGGCCAGTCTGATCCGCTTGATTAAAGCGGAAAAAATTCATTTCTCTCTCAATAACCGCAAGATGTCAGTGACGGAGTCTGATTTTCTCCGTCAGGTACAACGAAAAGATATGCAGGAGAGTATCTGGGTTACAAAACGGCAAGTACTTGATTCGCGGATTGTGGACTCTGTCCGAACAATCGTCAGCGAGTTATATGGTGTCCGTTCGATTGGAGAGAAAGAAGAAGAGATTTACCAATATGTCCACGGACGTCTCAGCAAAGAACAGAGTCAGTTAGAACGTCTAAGGGAGAATTACCGCTTCAAGCCTTATCCAGGAAAAGAAGAAGTGGAAACGGCCATCCAACTTCTCCGTTCATTGCTCAACATCACGGATTCGGGCGAATTTCTCACTGCTTTGGCAAACCAAGAAGACGACGTATTGGACGTGATGGAGGATTTGGACGATGTCAAAGACTTCTTTGAGACAAACAAAAAAGAAATTTTTGAAACCACTCTTGATCGCCTAAAGAAATACAAAGAAGATCAAAACTATTTAGACAATCAAGAGATTGACTTCATTGTAGAAAAAATGAAAGACATTCAAGCAATGCCGCGGCCGTATGCCCGATTCCGCGAATTGCAGGAGTTGAACCAACAGTTCGATTTGGAAATGGAACAAGAAATGGACCGCGTGATGGTTCCCATTCAAGAATTGATGGAACAAGACGCCCAAGATGTTTACAGAGAGTTGGAGGCGTTGAAAGGATTTCCGGAATACGATCAAATCGTTCGTTCCTTCCGATTTAAAATGGAAGACTTGGAAAAGAATGTTACCCATGCGCCGACTTTAAGACGGTTGAATGCTTACAAAGGCGAAAGCAAAGACATCAAGCTGACATTTGTCCGCCGCGTGGAAGACACCAAACAAGAAATCGCGGAACGCCAAAGAAGACAGCGTGAAGAAAACGAACGCCGTCGTCAGAGAGAACAAGAAAAAGAAAATGAACGAAATACAGATCGTGTAAGAGAAGACGATGGACCGGTCTCGATCACAACCGTCACCCCAACTCCAGAGCCAGAACCTGTTCTCAAGGACGAACGAGCTGCGGTGATGAGTTTGGATGACTTATGGACACGCCGCTTGGTGGAATTGCGGACAGAAGAAGACGTGGATGACTTTTTGTCGTCCCTCAAACAAAACTTAATTAATCAGTTGGATGAAGTAGACGTCATCAAGTTGAATTAAAGAAGGAGAGCAAGATGGATAAAACAGCACTGAAACGTTTCTCCGTCCAAGCACGGAAAAAAATGATGGACGCTGTCAAACAAAAAGCGTATGCCTTTGGTATTACAAAAGACGAAGTCAAATCTATCCAGGAACTTCCAGACGGTCTCGTGGTCAACGGGACCGTCATGGGAGAAGTAGAAAAAAAACAATACACCCATCTGCGGAACCGTATTGTCTTTGAAGGGTACGACCATGTAATGGAAGAAGCGGCTTACACATGGTTCAACCGCTTGATCGCCTTTCGGTACATGGAAGTCAACGGTTTCCTGCCGATCCAAATGCGGGTTCTTTCCTCAGAAACTCCGGGGAAAACGGAACCGGATGCCTTGACACGGATCTTGGACATCAGCGACGAATTGGGAATGAAACGGGAACGCATTTATGAACTGCAGGATGCGAACCGGGATAACGAGTTGTACCAATACTTGTTGGTGATGCTGTCGAATAAGTTAGGGGAAATTATCCCCAATGTGTTTGAACATATCACGGACGACTTAGCACTGTTGTTGCCGGATAATCTGTTGAATGAGAACAGCATTGTTCGGGACATCGTAACGATGATTGATGAAGAAGACTGGAAAAACGTGGAAATCGTTGGCTGGTTGTATCAGTTTTATATCTCGGAAGAAAAAGATGCTGTCTTTTCCCGCTTGAAGAAAAATACAAAAATCGGGAAAGACGACATCGGACCGGCCACGCAGTTATTTACCCCACGTTGGATCGTTCAATACATGGTGGACAACTCCCTAGGACGGTTGTGGCTGGAGTCACATCCAAATGAGGAAATCAAAGAGAAACTAGAGTACTATTTAGACGATGCAGAACAGACCGAAGATGTGAAGCGACAGCTGGAAGAATTGAAGGATCCTTCCCTTGATGTGGAACAAATCAAGTTTTTCGACCCAAGCTGTGGGTCGGGACACATCCTCGTGTATGCGTTCGAGGTCTTTTACGAGATGTACTTATCCCAAGGTTACCGTCAGCGGGAGATTCCAAAACTGATTTTGGAAAATAATCTGTATGGATTGGATATTGACAAACGGGCCGCTCAATTGGCGACGTTCGCAGTCATCATGAAAGCAAGAGAATACGACCGTCGCTTATTCAGCCGTGACTTTAACGTTCACGTTCACAGCATCGAAGAAAGCAACTCCATTACCACGGATGATATCGAATTGTTCGCAAAAGGCAATAAAGAGGTCCAGACGGAAACTGGGAAACTGGTCGCCACATTTGAAGACGCAAAACTCTATGGCTCCATTATCCAAGTGCCGTCAATAGACATTGAAATGATACGTAATCAGATGGAGTTCCTTAGAAAAGAAGCAGATTTAGACATCTTTACAACGGAATTGATCGAATACACTTTCCCGCTACTGGAAGATTTGATCAGCCAGTATGAGCTGATGGCGATGCAGTATGAAGTGGTTGTGACGAATCCACCGTATATGGGCTCACGAGGGATGGATCCGAAACTATCAGCGTATGTGAAAAAGCACTATAAAGACGAGAAAAGCGATTTGTTTGCGGTGTTTATGGAAGTCACCAAAAACTTCACTAGAGAAAACTATTATACTGCGACAATTAATCAGCATTCATGGATGTTTTTGTCTTCTTATGAAAAATTAAGGGAAAAGCTTCTTGAGACTGATACAATCATTAATATGATTCATTTAGGAACGCGTACATTTGAAGAGATTGGTGGAGAAGTAGTGCAAAACACTACTTTTATTGTTAGAAAACTCCATTTACCTAACTTTGAGACAAAGTATATTCGGATGACAGATATCCCAAACGCCACTGAAAAACAAGAAAGTTTTCGCGATAAATCTCTTCTGTATAAAATAAAACAGTTTAATTTTGAAAAAATTCCGGGAAGTCCGATAGCATATTGGGCGAGTAAAGAAACAGTTGCTATATTTGAAAAAGAAGAACAAATATCTACATCATTTGATTTTAGATTAGGAATGGCAACGGCTGATAATAATAGGTTTCTACGCTTATGGCCTGAAGTTTCTTATGGGAGGATTGGGTTCAGCTATTCTAACATGGAAGATGCAAAAAAAAGCTCTTCTAAATGGTTTCCATATCAAAAAGGCGGAAGTTATAGAAAATGGTATGGAAATTTAGACTATCTCGTAAATTGGGAGAATAATGGGACTAAAATCCGAAATTTCGCAGATAAAAAAGGGAAAGTTCGTTCCCATAACTATAACTTAGACTACATTTTTAAGCCTGGCATAACGTGGTCGGCTTTAAGCAGTGGCAAGTTAAGCCCGCGTTTTTCTCCTAAAGGATTTCTATTTGACAATGCTGGCTCTACGGCGTTTGCAAAAGATAATCAGCTCTCGACGATCTTTTATGGATTAGCTTTTTTATCCTCAAAAGTGACTGAAATATTATTGCCTTTTATTAATCCTACGATGAATTATCAGCCAGGAACATTAGGGTCATTACCATTTATTACAGAGAAAGATAAAACAAAGCAGGTAATTAAACTCACAGAAAAAGCTATTCAAATTTCTAGAAAAGACTGGGACTCTTTCGAAACCTCTTGGGACTTCGAAGAACATCCTTTCCTTACTTATAAAGAAGATTCTTCACTAATCCAAGACAGCTTCAACCATTGGAAACAAGTGGCGGAAGAGCGATTCTATCAGTTGAAATCCAACGAGGAAGAACTGAACCGCATCTTCATTGACATTTACGGACTACAGGACGAATTGACCCCGGATGTGGAGGAGAAAGACGTCACAGTCCGGAAAGCCGATTTGGTGCGGGATGTGAAAAGCTTCTTGTCCTATTTGGTAGGCGTCATGTTCGGGCGCTATTCCTTGGATCAAAAAGGTTTGGCGTATGCCGGCGGGGAATGGGATTCATCGCTCTACCAGTCTTATCAGCCGGATGAGTCGAATATTCTTCCTTTGACGGAAGAAGCGTACTTTGAAGACGACATCGTGAAAAAAGTCGAAGAGTTGGTGGCGTTGATTTATGGCAAGGAAACCCTGGAAGAAAACTTGGTCTTCATTGCGGACGCGTTGAAGATGAAAAAGAACGAAAGCCCGCGTGACCGCATCCGTCGCTACTTCATGAAAGAATTCTACAAAGATCACCTGCAGACCTACCAGAAACGCCCGATTTACTGGCAGTTCACAAGTGGGCGCCGCGGCGCGTTCAAAGGATTGATTTACTTGCACCGGTATGACCGGGACACGTTGGGACGCCTCCGAACTGAATATGTCTTGAAAGAAAGTGCTGCGTTGGATAACTTGATTGCGTTGGAACAAAACACCTTGGAAGACCCAGCCATTTCCAAATCCGAAAAAGCTGCGGCCCAAAAGCGCATCGAAAATTACCAAAAAGACAAAGACGAACTGGCCAAATACGATGCCGTTCTCGACCACATGGCGAAACGCCGAATGGAACTCGATTTAGATGACGGGGTAAAAGTGAATTACGCCAAGTTCCAAAACATCGAAGTGGTGGACGAACACACTGGCAAAGTATCCAAACGGAACTTATTGGAAAAAATCTAGTCACAGAGGAGCGTGAAGGTGTGGCGCAAACAATCGAACAACAAATCGAAACCTACTTTTCCTCTCCTCTTGAACGAGGAGAACACCGGAAAATCTTGTACCTGTACGATGAGGAACGCAAATACTGGGAAACCGTGACCGCATTGGCAGAAGAAAGCGGCTTGTTCAAAGTATTGGAAGTTGATGACCGTCGTTACTTTAAAGTGCAGTACCAGATTGAACGTGAGTTAACGGAAGATCATTTGTTTTTATACTACACTATCCCACAGCCATCCTACCACGACAACCCGCTGCTGGACGTACTGCTTTATAGCAAAGAACTGCGTGTTGACGAAGAAAGCCAGCTCTTGTTGACGTTGGGGATCAATCCAGAAGAAACGGATATCCGGGAAGTGGTGGAACGGTATCCGGTCTTTTTCCGTTCAAAAGAACGCACACAGCGCTTCCGACGCCTGTTCCACTCCGGCATTCGTTCCAAAGAAACAGCGGAGTTTGCCATCTTTGCGGCGCTCACCCGGGCGGAAGCACCGGACTGGATGGCGGTGTTGATGAATCTCTTTGACGAAGAAGCTGCCGGTGAATCCGCCAAGTGGGACATGTTGGTGAAATTCGGAGACGTGGAACGGTTTTGGGGCTGGATGGATCGTTTACTCGGGTACAACGAAGACACGAGTGTATCTGGTAACCGATCTGTGCAAGAACTCATGGCCCAAGTCTTCTTTACCCATCTAGATTCCGAAATGGCAAATGGATTGCCGAAAAAACTCCAACGTTATATCTTGCCGAACGTCAACCAAATCATCGTGTTTCTTAACCAATGGATGAATGCACGTACCGAGGAAGACAGCTACCGAAAAGTGGCGTTTGCAGTGCAAAACAAAGAAGACTTTTCTCAAGTCTTCGACAATCTCTCCAGCAGCGAACTGGCGGATCCGGAAACCTTCGAGTGGTTCGACCATGCGGTGATCCGCCGGACGGTAAGTGAGTTGTTGGGTGATACGGTCGATTACGAGCGGACGGAACATTTGTTGTCTCAACGGCGCAACAAGTTTTGGTACCCGGCGTTTCGGGAAGTGTACCACGCCTTAAAGTGGAGCGTCCGGTTGCTGCGGAATACCGACAAATTCTTGGAAGAAATAGTAGATATCCACGATGCCGAGACGATGTGGAACTTGATGCGGAATGAATGGTACCGAATCGACCAGGCGTACCGAAAGTTCTACACTTATTTGGACGGCTTGGACAATGACTGGAAAGAGCTGTTGGCGGACTTGAAACAAAAAGTCGAATGGCAGTATGTCCGGGAGTACTTGACCAAATTCACTGAGAAATGGGACCGGCTCTATACAAACCAACCAGATACAGGAGATACGCAATTGCAGGCGGCATTTTATCGACAAGAAGTGCAGCCGTTTGCGGAGAAAAATCGCCGCGTCTTTGTATTGATTTCAGATGGGCTGCGGTATGAAGCCGGGAAAGAATTGTTTTTGAAATTAACCGAAACCACCCGCTACAACGGAGACATCGATTGGCTGAAGACGGAACTCCCTTCCGTGACTTCTGTCGGGATGGCTAACCTGTTGCCACATAAAAAGCTGGAGTTCTTTCCGAACGGAGACGTGCGCGTGGATAATCAGCCGACAAATGGTCTTGAAAATCGAGCTGCTGTCTTGCGAAAAGAAGGTCACCCTGACGCTATCGCGGTGCAGGCGGAGCAGTTGAATCGATTGAACAAGACCGAACTGCGGAGTTTGATGGCAGGCAAAAAAGTGGTGTACATTTATCAAAACCGAATCGATGCCATTGGCGACCACCGCCCGACCGAAAACGAGGTGTTTGAGGCGACGCAAGAAACGATCGAACAGCTGAAACGGTTGATGGACCGTCTGACAACCGAAGTCAGCGCCAGCCAATTTTTGGTGACAGCTGATCACGGATATCTCTATACGAGAGAATCGGTGCGTCCGACCGAGAAAGTCAAACTGGAAGGCAGTGAAGGTGCCTGGATTAAAAACAAACGCTTTTTGGTTTCAAAACAGCCAATCGAACATTTCAGCGGCTTGAGTCTTCCATTGTCTGAACGGTTGTCGAACGAGGGATATGTATTGGTCCCTCGGGGAATGAACCGGTTTGCCCTACAAGGCGGCGGGTACCAATACGTTCATGGAGGCCATTTGCCGCAAGAGACGCTGGTGCCGTTATTGCGAATCAAGACTGACCGCAGCCGCAACGAGTTGGAAGAAGTGGCTATTTCATTGGTCAGTCAGACGCGGACATTGACCAATTCCGTAGTCTGGTTGGATTTCTTGCAGCTAGAACCGGTGAGTGACTTGAAAAAAGAAAAACGATTGAATCTCTATTTTGAGGACGAGACAGGAGAAAAAATTTCCAACGAAGTGTTGTTGATTGCTGACAGCGAAAACGACACCAGTGCAGAGCGCGTGTTCAAAGAGAAGTTTGTGTTCTTGAATCATAAAAACACCGTGCGTCAAACCATCTATTTTGTTATGGAAAACGTCAATGATCGGACGGATGTGAAAAAAGAAATTTTTGAAATAGACTTGGTTTAATATGAAAAATCCCTGCGAAATATTGCAGGGATTTT
>NZ_KE386923.1:0-15307 GCF_000429585.1 Atopococcus tabaci DSM 17538 | reverse complement strand
GGATTCCTTATACCAAAGAACGTGAGGGTACCAAAATGCCATCCCCATTATACCGTATCTGCGATCAAATCATCAAAGTATTTCCTTAAATGAAGCGGAATCTTTGATAAATCAACAATTACAGGAGTATCTGTTAAAATAAAAAGGGAATACAAGTAGATAAATATTTCTAAGTTATCCACAGACTGAGCCTCTAAATATACCGGTTTGGCTCTAGAGTTATCCACAAGTTTCCTATACCACTTGCAAGCAATATCAAAGGTATCATCGGACCACTGAATAGGGCTAACTTCTTTTAATTGGTCCCGAAATACAGACAAAGAAAGATCGTTGATAATACGATTTTTATATAAAATATTTTCTGTATAATCGAGAGGCTCACTGGTAATCAAAAAATAATGGTTTCCGTGTAGTGTACTATTTAGACGTGCAATAAAATTCTTAACCTCTGTTGCAGTAAGGTACTTTTCCGGCGAAATGAGACATATGATGTTCTTTTTGTCATAGGAAGTGTGAAGCAAAGCGGTTAGTTGAAAAAGAACTTTTTCATAATTAGTAAGAGACTCATATGAATCTTGAGAAAAATTAACATGTTTGTTTATTAGTTGCTTGTAGAATGGCTGCATAGAAAATTGTGCTGGACCTAAATTCATTTGAGTACTTAAAAATTCGACTTCTTCGGATAAGGATTCCCACGTCTCAACTAGTTGACGGTACAAAGGCGAGAACTCTAACTGGTTAAGAAAAGATTGTTTGATTTCCCTCAATGCCTTTTCAAAGTTCTGTGCGGATTCGTCAAGAGAAATCGTATGAAAAGCAAAATCATTCCTTGGAAGTAGCGTTTGATCTTCGAAAATGGAGATAGCTGAAGATTTATTACTAAAGTAACTTTGAAAAGCTTCAATTACTTCTTCCCAGTCTCTGTAGCGTCCCTTTAATAATGTGATTTTATCTATCAGCAAAGAAAAATCTTTGTCGGTAGAAGTAATGTGCCACTCTTTCATAAAATCACCATCGGATTATCTGACAATGTTTCTTCAGTTAATGTTTTATTACCTACAAGTAAAAACATATTATTATACTGTTTTTCTGTCACTGCCATTGCACGGATGGATCCATGAGCAGGAAGATTGTTGCGAAGCGAAAGCATATATGTATCCAATGCTGATCGATTAGGGAAGATTTTAGAGTATACAGAAAACTGCACCATAGTAAACCCATTATTGATTAAGTATTTGCGAAAACGGCTGTAAGTTCTTCGTTCACTTTTCGTATTCATTGGCAAATCAAAAAACAACATCAAACGCATGAATCTATAAGGCGATGCCATTGGCCGGATAGACCAACAAATCAGGGTTATTCTCATTCATCCCTTTGATAAAGGTTTGAACGAGTATTTCAATTGCATTTGGAATGGTTTGTTTTTGATTGCCAATCAAAATTTTATTGGAACTTACGAGGTGAATCAATTTTTGTTTTGTTTGCTTATCGAGATAACTATCTTTTGTCATGAGAATGCTTACCCATAAATCAATAATCGGGCGGAAAGGCTCAATTAAATCGTCTGCCAAGTTAAATGCATTGTATTGGTTGTAATGCCCTATCCCAAATGACGGTTGCAAGCCATAAGCAACAATTGTCCGGGCGACTGCAGACCTTAAAACGATATAGCCATAGTTCAAGCCGGAATTGATTCCGTCTAAACTTTCACGCTCTCTGAGGAAGTCCCGTCCAAAAAGGGTTTGGAAATATCCCTTAGCAGCATGCCCTTCACGGTTGGTCGAGTCGCCAATTTCAACTTCTTGGGAAAGAGAATGCAGTAAGGCGATCCTCTCTGGATCTTTTTTTAAATGTTCTAAAACTGAAGCCTGATTTTGGATTTTGATTTGGATTAGTCGTTGCCACATCAAATTTTTTGTCTCTTCAGACCATTGAACTTGTTTTTCTAATACTCGGGAAGTTTGATAGTGACTGTGGGGGGCGAGGGCATAGATGTTTGGGAGGTGCTTTTCATCACAAAAGACCAATAGGATGTGGTAGTCTGCCAATTTATTCATCAGCCGTGCGGTGACTACAGTTTGTTGATTGTCTACAATAATTGTATGTATATCAGACAGAGGGATTAACAGTTCAGTATCTTCACGAACGACTTTGAGGTTATCTAGATACAATTTTAGATAGTCAGATTTTTCGATATATATAACTCTCCAGCTCATACACTTCACCTCTCATTTTTAGAATTAGGTACAAAAAAAGCCCCAATAATGGGGCGATTTCGGCATAAAGCCTTTTTTTGGTAGGTCCTCACGACCTTTGGTATAAGGAATGTCCTCCGTCGAGGACATTCCTTACTATACCAATTTTCATTTGTTTTGTAAAGCCTTTTCATGAATGTTTTTTTGATTTATATACAATTTTTCTTCGAATGGCTCCTTTGTTACTGGGTAAGAGTTTCCTAAGACATCCACATGGTATTTAATGATATTCTTTAGTGGGTTTATCGCTGGCAGTTGACGTTTTTCACTAGGAGAAGAAATGTTACCCACTTCAAGTTTATTTTGCTTAGGATTGTTGTCTCCTCTAAATATTTTATCATAACGTACCAATCTCTTAATTTTTTCTCCTGTCAATTCATCGATCATATTTTCTTCTTTTTCATAAGAGATTTGATCGTTTTTGTACAGACTAAATTGGAACTCATAACTCTCATCAATTTGTTTGTAAGGGGCATTCCTTCCCTCAGGCCCGTTGTACTTTTCCATGTCTAATTTATATACATTGCCGCTTTTCTTGAACCAGTTATAAGGAACCCCCAGATATTTATACTTTCCTTCGTCGTTCTTATAGATATCTATCCTCAAGCTCTTACGGTTTAACAGAACCACATCGCGTCGACTATCGTGGTATTTATGGGTGATATTCGTATGAATGCCTAGTTTATTATCTAAGTACTTCAAACTTTTCACCGGTACTTTTCCGTCTTTCAGAATGTAGCCATGTTGGTGGTAATAATCTTGGAACGGGTTATCCGCGTGGGCATGCTCGTCCATTACCTTCCTGACGAGTTCCCAAGTTTTTGGATCATGTTGGGCCATGAGGAAAAGGTCTGGATTTTTTTCAATACGTTTCTTCAATGCATCATACCCTTTTTTATCTAGTTCATAGATATTTTTAACTTTCCCTACCACATACTTTTCACCATCTTTTTCACGAGTGGAGTAAAGGGTTTGGTTCGTCATCGTCCTATTGGGTTTGCGGTCGACCTTGTGAGAGTACTTCACTTTGTCCTCATAATTTCTAAGATTACGCAACAGCTTCATTGTGGGGCTGTTGAAGAACTCTCCGTCTTCGATGATTTCACCTGTCTCTTTATCTGCTGCCACACCATCGACGCTGAAGTCAATGGACTTGAAGACGTCAAACAACGGCATCCGTGAAATGGCAGCGACAATCAAAGCATCGATGGCATGGTGGGCGTAACTTTCATCCCGGTCTTTATTTAAACGAGCTCGGCGCCGCAGTGCGGCAGTAAAGCTGCCTCGGATGGACAATACTTTGGTCGGGATCTCATTATTTTGATAGAACGTCCGTAAATTGGCAGAGAAACTTCTCATCGCATACTGTGTATCCACTAAGTTTCGGTTGATGAAGTTCTTTTGTATCTCTTCATCATGTTGGACATCTCGTTGTTCCAACAGGTACCCCAATTTCTTTTTGCTGATTTTCTTTGACTTGAATAAATTCAAGCAAGCTACTTTATATTCATCGAACGTTCGCTTCGCTTTGCCGCTTTGGAAGTATTGGAAAGGAGTGCGCTGTCCTTTGTCTTGGTTTTCAGTGTAGTAGCAAAGCACTTTATTCTGTTGACTGTCGTCAAAGGAATAGGAGAGTGGGATGATGTGGTCAATTTCAAATTGCGTATAGTCGTGAACAATGTCTGTGACGGCAATTCCTTTTCCTGAATAGATACATTTTCCGTCTTGCGCATCCCATAACTTCAAAGCCAACATCTGCTTACTGTTTAAGCGCAGTTCCTTTAAGCTGTCGACTTCCAATAACTGTTCCATTCGCTTTTCGAATTTTCCATGGTTCCGTTGCATTTCGTTATACTTTTTCTTTTTTTCATCGCTGTTTTTTTCACGCGCCATTTCAACTGCTACATAGTCCAATTCGCCGTATCGTTTGCGAACAGCATTGACAATTTTGATGGCTTCTCGGTGGGCGCGTTTGGCAACGGTGCTGAGAATCGCTTCGTCGTCAAATTGGATGTTGGTTCCGGACTGTAAGTTTTCTAACCTGCTTCTGCTCAGCCCGCGTTCGGTGAATAACTGCATTTGGTTTTTATTGGTTTCCCATAGTTCGGGCAGAATCAACTCTATTGCTTTTTTGGACAATGCATGGTATTCCCTAAATGTGGTATCTTGTTTTAAAGCATCCACCATATTAGGGAGAGGCTCCTCATAGTGTTCCATAATCAAGTCAGTAAGTTGCTCTTCACGACGGGTCAAACTTTTTTCCGCTGTAAGGATTTCAGCTATGGCATCCAAAAGATCAATGTTTTCAAAGAAATTTACCGGCACATCCACGTCTTTTAATAATTTTTTGAGTTTTGTGTAACCCGTGAACTCTGTGAAAAGAGGTTTATTGGTCTTTAAATCCAAACGAGCCCCTTTGATTTCTTCTTCGTTTTCAATGTTTTTATATTTCGCGAGTTGTTTTAAAGTAATTTTCTTTCCTTTTTTAGCGAAGTTTTCTATGAAATGCATTTTATCTTCTGGTGTGAGGCGTTCCATTTTTCCTGTCTCTTCACTTGGGAAAGAAAGATTGTTCAAGTCATTTAATAAATTGAATAAATCCGCTGTATAAGCATTTTTTGGAATCCGGTATTCCTCTGGAAAATAAGTACATCTTCCACGCATTTTGTTGATCATCGTTTCATGTTGAAGCTTTCCTTCTTCGTCTAAGAACCATTGACCGTATGGAGTAGGAGATTTTTCAGAACCTGGACCTTCATAGTACTCGCGTCTTTTAGTGAGTAAGTCAATATACTGTTCAACGAATTCTTCGGTCACTTCAGAGTGATATTGTTTTTGGTTTTCCAATATTGCGTAAGCTTCTTTTTCATAATCGGATGTTTTGTAGCGGTTTGTATGGTCACGCACAGGTTCGTTGTTCTTTAACTTATCCAGTTGAATTTCGACTATGTATCGGTCTTTTAACTTTTCTGCATTGCGTTTCAACTGCTCTTTTGTGGACAGTTCACTTCCGCTCGTTTTCTCATTTTCTTCTGGGATATCTAACGTAGTTCCCCGCCGCTTAACTAGGTGATATAGAGCAGCAGCCAACTCTTCTTTTGAAACAAAATTGTACAAAGCGTTGTACCTTGCTTGATAGGGGTCAATTGATTGAATGGCTTTGCATGAAAAGTTGTTTTTTTCTAACAGCTCTCTGGTTCTTTCCAATCGATGTTTTCTTCGTCTTTTTAATCGACGCGCGCCCCGGAACTGGCGACGCTCTTCATTAGCATTTCTGGTCGCCTCTTCAAACAAGCGTACACCGGCATCAACAATTTCCCCTGTCTTTTCGTTGATGAGCCCCCAACCTACACTGGAAATTCCAATATCTAAGCCTAAGACCAAATTTGACATCATTATCCCTCCGATATAAAAGTTAGTGTTATTATATCATGTAAAGGGATACAATAAGATGGATAAACGCAATTTATATACAAAACCCTTTTACTCTATAAAAGTGTGTCCAATTGATACGTAAAGTGGAATCAGTTAAAGTTAAAGGAAGCAGGTGAGACATGAGGCCCAACTTCGATAAAATTCGTCAGCTAAACATCAATCGAATCATGCATGCCGAAAGTATCGACCAAAAAGAGAAGAACCGGAACAAACCCGGAGAACCGTCCAACACCATCATGGTCAAGAAAGAAAGCAGCTGGAAAAAAGGATGGCGAAAGGTGAAGCACCTGTTTTCCAGAAAAACTCGATAGTATTATGTAAAAAGGATTGCCTCGGTTCGGGGCAATCCTTTTTCTTGGAGAAGGTTTAAACAAGTAGGAATTAAAATAAGGGATAGTGGTTAAAAAAAAGAATTAGAAAGCGGTTGCATTAAAGTGCAGAAGGTTGTACAATAAAACGTACAAGTTGGTTTAAAACGCATGGAGGAGGCGGAGGAAATGAACCAAAAGGCAGAACTTCTTTTCCGCGGTGCGGTGGAATGGATTTTAGAACAACACGATGATCAGTTCGTTCTCAGTGACACAACCGACGGATTCATGGTTCACTTGCTCAATCGTCCTGTTGTGTATTGCTTTTCGTTTGATGAAACGAAAGGGTGGCTGATGGATGCATTGGCGGAGAATTTTATCGAAGAAGAGTCGCCGCTTCGTCCAACAGAGCAGGAGAAACTTTCCATTGTGGTGGACCAATACAATGTTCAGTACATCCTCTACAAGCGGAAGCCGAAAAATAGATTGGCGCAACAAAGAAAAGAGATTGACACCTTCTTTTCCCGTTATCAAGAACTTTTGATGGAACGAAAAATCACTGAGGACCAAATATGCTATACATTCCACCCCATTGACGGACTGCATCCGCGCGTCACCATTGAATACAATCAAGAAAGTGCCTGCTGGACGATGCACCATTCGGATTTCAACAAAGGCGAAAAAGTTGTCCCGCCCTTAAAAGACCTTTACTGTCAAAGTCAACGGTTGGTCTTTGAATTGAACAAACAAAATGTGTGACGCCTGAACCCATACTCCCTTTTCCCCGCTTTCTGCCAGATATGGCAGAGGCGGGTTTTTAGCGGGCAAGCCTTTTGGTGTTCAAGAAAATGGAGGTTGAGTATACTTGAAGTAGATAAAGGAGGGAGAGGCATGGCAAAGAAAACAGGGGTGGACCCAAAAACGATTATCTGGTTTCCGCTGTGGACATTCGTCCTGTTGGCAGTGGCCAGTATCTTCTTTGACATTCCGATGTTTGTGGTATTCCTCGTCCTTTCCCTTGTGCTCATCTACTTTGCGGTTATCGCAGTGATCGAGTTGTTCAATAAGTAGAGGCATCTTTAAATAACTAAAAAAACCAGTGAAGCGCGGTGCTTCACTGGTTTAAACTGTGTATAAGAATGATCAGCTCATGGTTTCGCTTTGGAAGTTGGAAGAAGCGAAGCTGTCCGGTACGTCAATACCGCTGGCGTTGTAGCTTTCTCCGTTCATGATGGAATTTTTCACGACAACGTAATCCACTTTACGGATAGCGTCGACGTCTTTTCCGCCTGCGTAAGAAATGGAGGACTGCAAGTCTTCTTTCATTTCACGCAATGTGTCGGCGATGTCGCCTTTGTATTCGGTCAACATTTTTTTACCTTCCACGTTTTTGCGTTCGCCTTTTTGGAACTGGGATGCACTGCCGAAGTACTCTTTGTACAGACGGCCGTTCACTTGCACCACTTCACCTGGAGATTGTTCGTGACCGGCAAACAAGGAACCGATCATGACCATGGTTGCGCCGAAACGGATGGATTTCGCGATGTCTCCGTGTGTGCGGACGCCTCCGTCAGCGATCAACGGTTTGCTGGCGGCTTTGGAGCACCAAGCCAAGGCTGCCAACTGCCAGCCGCCGGTTCCAAATCCAGTTTTCAATTTCGTGGTACATACTTTACCAGGGCCGATACCAACTTTGGTAGCGTCAGCTCCTGCATTTTCCAATTCACGTACGCCTTCTGGTGTACCGACGTTTCCGGCAATTAAGAACGTACTTGGCAAGTGTTTTTTCACATGTTTAATCATGGCAATAACAGCGTCTGAATGGCCGTGTGCCACGTCAATTGTAATGTATTCAGGAACGTTTCCAGAGTTTGCCAATTCTTCGACAAAGTCGTATTCATCACTTTTAATACCTAAGCTGATGGAAGCAAACAACCCTTTTTCATGCATCATTTGGATGAATGGCAGGCGGTTTTCTTCATTAAAACGGTGCATGACGTAGAAGTAATCATTTTCAGCCAACCAAATAGCCAGTCTGTCGTCGATGACAGTCTGCATATTTGCAGGAACAACCGGCATCGCAAACGTTCTTCCGCCTAGAGTGACCGTTGTGTCACATTGGGAACGGCTTGTAACGATTGCTTTATTTGGGATTAATTGAATATCTTCGTAATCAAAAACTTTCATTGTAATGAAAGACCTCTTTCTTTTTTTATAGTTGGGTTTTTTGGGAAACGCCAAACATAAAACACGAACATTGAAACAGAAAATTCGTTTCATTTTTCGTCCCTGATATACATTACAGCAATCTAAAGCGTTTGTCAAAAAGAATTTAACGGAAATTCTGTTTTATCTTTGTAAAATGTGTGAAAAAAACGTATAGTATAAAAAACAAGAAAGTTGTGGGAAAAATGAAATGGAATACAAGACGGATCTTTTCGCCGCGTGTGATGTTTTGGAGCGGCTTGGTGCTGGTGGTTCCGTTCCTTTTGTTGGCGCTGGCCGGGTTGTTCAGCTGGGGCTGGCTCGGGTGGTTGGATACTGAAATAAGCGTGGAAATTCTTGAGAGCCGCAGTGAGGTATTGACCTCGTTTTTTGTAGGTGTCACTGAGCTCGGCGGCGGCACATTCAGCGTGCTGTTTATCGGTCTGGTGTCGGCGGTGCTTTTTTTCAAATGGAACAGTTGGCAGCTGGCTGTTTGGTATTTGTTCACGGTGGCCGGGGGAGCAGGGGTACTCAATCAACTCTTCAAATTCCTTTTTCAACGTCCGCGTCCGACGGTTGAACATTTAGTGATCCAGGGCGGTTATTCTTTTCCAAGCGGGCATTCCATGGGATCGGTCATTATTTACGGGGCGCTGGTTTTCTTGATTGTTCGATTCAGCGGCAACCGCCGTTTAAAATGGCTGTCGTTTTCCCTGGCTTCGATGCTCATCCTGCTGATCGGTCTCAGCCGGATTTACTTGGGTGTGCATTTTCCGTCTGATGTAATCGGTGGGTTTTCTTTGGGGGCCGCCTGGCTTTCGGGATGTATTGCGCTGTTCGGACGATGGGAAGCGCGCCAAAACAGTTAAACAACAAAAAAAAAGAGAGCGGAGAAGATCCGCTCTCTTTTTGTATGGATTTGAAATCAAGCAAAGGCCAAGAATAAGTTCAGGACGCCAAAGTAGACAAACGTCAAAGCAATTAAATAGGAAAATGTAAACAGCGCAGTCAACGGGTTTAGAATCAATAAAACCCCGACAATCAGCCCGATGACATTCAAGACAATGGCGGTCCAATAAAGGCCGGTGCCGCGTCTCTTGTAGCGGGGCGCTCGTGACAAGCCTTCGACACTGTCAACCAAAAACCATACGGCAAACGCATAAGACAACACGGCAGTCCCTAGTCCGGAAAAGAACAGAAACGCCAAGCCGACCAGTATGCCGACAATTCCGAACACCAATAGAATAGTCGGACTGCTTTCACTGGTGCCACCGTTTCGGACTCGGAAATAAGTAACCAGAGACAAGATTCCGCGCAATAAGGCGGCGATTCCAAAGAAAATAGTGATGGTTTCAAGTGTATCAATGGGATGGGAAAAGGCAAAATAAGCAGCGATGAAAAATAAAATGGCAGTAATCAATTCCACCCATCCAAAACCCTCATTGCGAGATGAGAACAAACAAATTCCTCCTTTGATTCGAGATAAGTTCACTATACCAACCTTCCTGAATTTTAGGGTGGAATTTGCTCATACTGTATATGGTAGAAAAATGGAGAATCTGCTGGTTCTTAAAGCCATACTTCCAAGAAAAACCAGCCGATCATCACCAGTTGAATCAATCCTTCTGCCACTTTTCCACTCAAAAAACCGATAAGGGAACCGACCGCTGCTTTCAAGGCGGCGGAAAAGTTTCTTGTCTGCTGCATCTCCACCACCAGAACGGCGACGAAAGGCAGAATCAAGATTCCAAACGGGGGATAAACGAATGAGCCGATCAGAACCGCGATGGAAGCCACGTGTTCCCCCCATTTGCTGCCTCCGAAACGTTTGACGGCGTAAGAACCCGCAAAGACGTCGGCCAGCATGAGCACAATCGTAATCGCAATCATGGAAACCCAAAAGAAAGCCGTCAGTTCAGCTGGGTTCAGGAAGAAATGATAAATGAGGAAGCCACCCCAAACGGCCAGTACGGAAGGCAGCACAGGAAAAACTAATGCAACGAAACTTGTTATAAATAATCCAATAATCAATATCCATAATACGATATCCACAGCATACCCTCTTTTCTTTTTTGTTCTATCTTAATAAGTATACATAAAAAGGCATCATAACGGGAAAGAGAAGTCTTATAAGTTAAGAAAAATCATTTGCGTATTTTTATAAGTATAGTAGAATAAAAGTGACGGAAGCCCTTCCATTCCGTATATAACATACAAGGAGGAATCAGTTTCAATGGCAGATTATATCTTGGTAATTGACGAAGGAACCACTAGCACCCGGGCCATTATTTTCGATAAAGAAGGGAACGCCAGATGGTCTTCCCAAAAAGAAATCGAACAATATTTCCCTCAACCTGGGTGGGTAGAGCACGATGCAAACGAGATTTGGATCAGAACGCTTCAAGTGATTGCAGGTGTCTTGATTGAATCCGGTATCTCCCCGTCCGAAATTGACAGTATTGGGATCACCAACCAACGTGAAACGACCGTTGTATGGGACAAAAATACTGGAAGACCGATTCACCGAGCCATCGTTTGGCAGTCCAAACAAACTTCAGAAATTGCAGACCAATTGATTGCAGACGGCCATAAAGAAATGATTCACAACAAGACAGGACTTGTCATTGACTCTTATTTCTCCGCAACGAAAGTCAAATGGCTATTGGATAAAGTGGAAGGTGCGCGCGAAAAAGCCGAAAGAGGCGACTTGCTCTTCGGAACAATTGATACGTGGCTTTTGTGGAAGCTGACCAGTGGAGAAGTGCATGCGACCGACTATTCCAACGCCAGCCGGACGATGTTGTTCAACATCTATGATTTGGACTGGGATGATGAGATTTTGGAATTGTTGGACATTCCGCGTGCCATGCTTCCGGAGGTACGTTCTTCCTCAGAAGTTTACGGCAAGACCACTCCTGAACATTTCTACGGCGAGCGTATCCCGGTTGCCGGAATCGCAGGGGACCAGCAGGCAGCACTGTTTGGACAAGCTGCATTTGAAAAAGGGATGGTCAAAAATACCTATGGAACCGGTGCGTTCATTATCATGAACACCGGAAAAGAGCCGATTCAGTCAGACAACGGATTGTTGACGTCCATTGCGTATGGAATCAACGGCGAAGTCACCTACGCCTTGGAAGGAAGTATCTTCGTCGCCGGTTCAGCCATCCAGTGGCTGCGTGACGGCATGCGGATGTTCCGAGAATCTCCTCAGTCCGAAGAGTATGCCACACGTGTCGACACAACAGACAACGTCTACGTGGTTCCGGCCTTCACCGGATTGGGTGCGCCTCACTGGGATCAAGATGCACGTGGGTCGGTGTTCGGCATCACACGCGGAACAACCAAAGAACATTTCATCCGCGCTACATTGGAATCTTTGGCTTACCAAACCCGTGACGTTTTGGACACCATGGTCAAAGACTCCGGCATTGAAATTCCGACCATGCGTGTGGACGGCGGTGCCTCAATGAACAACTTCTTGATGCAATTCCAAGCAGATATCCTTGGTACAACGATTGAACGTTCGAAGATCATGGAAACCACTGCCTTGGGAGCCGCATACTTGGCTGGATTGGCAACTGGATTCTGGAAAGACATGGATGAAGTGAAGGCATACTGGGAAAAGGGAGCTTCTTACGAGCCACAAATGCCAGAAGAAAAACGCGACGATTTGTACCAAGGTTGGCAGGAAGCGGTAGAAGCGACGAAAGCCTTCAAACACAAACCGAAACATACATCCGGTGAAAAAAGTCAAACAGGAGGTTTCGAGGAGGCGGAAAATTAAATGACGGTACTCTCTTCGCAGACAAGAAAAGAAAACATCGAGAAAATGGCGTCTGGACCATTAGATGTGTTGATCATAGGAGGTGGCATCACAGGAGCCGGTCTGGCTCTTGAAGCCGGTGCGAAGAAGATGCATGCCGGATTGGTAGAAATGCAGGATTTTGCGGCTGGAACGTCCAGCCGCTCTACCAAGTTGGTGCACGGCGGGTTGCGGTATCTCAAACAGTTTGAAGTGGAACTGGTGGCGGATGTCGCCCAAGAACGGACGGTCATCAACCAAAATGCGCCACACATCGTTCAGCCGCGGAAAATGCTGCTGCCGGTGTACGATGAACCAGGTGCGTCTTTTTCAGCGTTTTCTGCTGAAGTCGCGTTGGATCTGTACGATCGTCTGGCGAAAGTGGAAGGGGAATGGCGCCACTCGCTCATCACCCGGGAAGAAGTATTGGAGACCGAACCGTCATTAAAAGAGGAAGGGCTTGTAAAAGGTGGTTTGTATCTCGATTACCTCAACGACGATGCACGGCTGACACTGGAGATTTTGAAAAAAGCATCGGAACTGGGAACCTTGTTGGCCAATTATGTGAAAGCAGTGGCTTTCCTATACGATGCTGATGGAAAGATCACCGGTGTGAAAGCGGAAGACGTGTTGACTGGAGACCAAGTGGACATTCAGGCTTCTGTGGTGGTCAATGCCACCGGACCTTGGTCGGATGAGGTGCGTAAAAAGCAGCGCGCAGAAGAATCCGAGCGAATGTATCCAACCAAAGGCGTTCATTTGGTGGTGGATTCTGCCCGTCTTCCGGTCAATCGAACAATTTATACCGATACAGGACTGGAAGATCACCGGATGATTTTCGTGATTCCGCGCAAAGGAAAAACGTATTTCGGAACGACCGATACGCCGTATAAAGGCGAGTTGAAAGAGCCGTCCATAACTGAAGAGGATATCGATTACTTGTTGAAAGCAGTCAACCATCGTTTCCCAAACGCCAACCTTACGATAGACGACATCGAAACCGGATGGGCAGGGTTGCGTCCATTGATTCGCGAGGAAGGCTCCAAAGATCCATCCAGCATTTCCAGAGGGCACGAGGTGTTTGTGTCTAAAGACGGGCTCGTCACCATCGCAGGAGGCAAGTTGACGGATTACCGGCTGATGGCGGAAGACACTTTCCCTGTCATTGAGAAAGAATTGAAAGAAAAAACAGGCCGAACGTTTGAAACAGTGGATACCCGGACGATCACATTGTCAGGAGGCGATGTTCCAAAAGACCAAGCGTTTGAGGAGTATGTCACCGATGCTGTCGAAAAAGGAATGGCTATAGGATTATCCGAAGAGGACGCACGTGAATTGGTGGAGTGGTATGGCACGAACGCCGAGACGGTTTTCCAAATGAAAGACCGCATCGACGACAAAGGGAGGCTGCCTTTGAACGTGTCCTTGGCACTGCATTATGCGTTAGAGTATGAAATGGCGCTGACTCCCGTGGATTATTTCTTGAGACGTACGGAAACGCTGTTGTTTGCTTCGGAGCGGATAGACGACTTGAAAGAGCCGGTATTGGACTACATGACCCGTTACTTTGATTGGACGGAACCGGAAAAAGACAAATGGACATCAGAGTTGGAAGATGCCATAAGAAAAACGCAATTGCAATACGTAAAGGAATAATACGAAAAGAAGGAGCTGCTAACTTATGGACACAACATTGACGCAGCAATTGATAGGTGAATTTCTCGGAACAATGATCCTCGTTTTGTTGGGGGACGGCGTTGTTGCGGCGGATGTATTGAGAAAAACAAAATCAGAAGGAACCGGTTGGCTGCTTATCACTCTCGGATGGGGGCTGGCAGTTACAATGGCGGTTTACATGTCCGGCTTTTTAAGCCCGGCACATATTAACCCGGCAGTTACATTAGGGATGGCGATTGCCGGAGACATTGGCTGGGGTTCTGTGCTTCCTTATATCCTGGCTCAAATTGCCGGTGGTTTTGTGGGTGCTGCACTGGTTTGGCTGCACTTCATGCCTCACTTCCAAGAAACAGAAGACCAAGGAACCATTTTGGCGGTCTTCTCCACTGGACCGGCTATCAAGAGCACTACATGGAACTTGGTCAGTGAAACAATCGGGACGGCGGTTCTTGTGTTTGGATTGTTGGCGTTTGGACGCAACACCTTTACAGACGGCTTGAACCCGCTTGTTGTTGGTTTGTTGATTGTGTCGATCGGTATTTCCCTAGGTGGAACAACCGGTTACGCCATCAACCCGGCTCGTGACTTGGGACCGCGTTTGGCTCACCAAGTATTGCCGATTCCAAACAAAGGTGGATCTGACTGGGGTTATGCATGGATTCCGATTGTAGGACCATTCATCGGCGGAGCACTTGGAGCAGTGTTGTTTGGATTGTTGCCATAAATCTGAAATCATTTTTTCTTAGCATGAAAAAGCAGTCTCCCCACGGAGGCTGCTTTTTTGTTGGAAGCCAGTTCTTTTTTTCAATCAACGGGTGAAGAAATGGTATAGTAGAAGAAGCAAGTGAATGCAAGGAAAAGAGGGAAACGAATGGCCAAACAACTCAATTCATATCTTCATAAAGTACAGTATTACGAAACGGATCAGATGGGTGTGGTGCACCATTCCAACTATATCCGTTGGTTTGAAGAAGCCAGAACCGAGCTGATGGATGCGATTGGATTTGGATATGCCCGGATGGAAGAAGAAGGTGTCATCATTCCGGTATTGTCTGTCGCCTGTGAGTACAAATCCATGGTGAAATACGGCGAAACAGTGGAAATTCGGCCGGTGATTGAATCTTTCAACGGTGTCAGACTGACGATTCGGTACGAAATCACCGATGCCAAAACAGGCGAATTGCGGACCACCGGCGAAAGCAAACACGCCTTCTTGAACCGTGCATACCGCCCGGTTTCATTAAAAAAACAGCACCCTGAAATTTATGAGCTGTTGCTGGATTTGATGGAAAACGGCGTAAAAGCAGAAAAATAAAAAAAGGAGCGGCCTGCTTGATTTCAAGCGTCCGCTCCTTCTTTTGGTTCTATGTCAAATAGTGTTGGTGAGCCTATTGAGAGGTCAAAGTGAATTCGTCACTTTGACCTCTTTTTTTCATTAAGCTACTTCTTCGTCTTCGAATGTCAACGGCCTTGGTTGGTGACGGGACACCGTTAATTTGTAACTGATCAAAATTCTGGCCCGTAAGTTGTAAAAGTTCCGGTACCCATACCCCGATCGTTTGATATTTTTGATTTTATTATTCATTCCTTCAATCGCTCCATTTGACAGGGTATACGTGAAC
>NZ_AUCD01000004.1 GCF_000429585.1 Atopococcus tabaci DSM 17538 | reverse complement strand
AAGTCCTATTCATTATGCCGGTGTGGCGGAATAGGCAGACGCGCTGGACTCAAAATCCAGTGTCCGCGAGGACGTGCCGGTTCGACTCCGGCCACCGGTATCAATTTAACGTTGAAAAGAGGTCGGGACTATTGTCCCGACCTCTTTTGCGTTTCCGAATAGTATAGCGAAAACGCGCTCCAAAATGCAGACCCGACGTCCACTTCACGAATAATGCTCGAGGGACTTCGCCCCTCATCCGCTTATTCGCTCCACTTATTCGCTCCAATGGTTCGGGTCTAAACGCATTTTGTCCTGCTCTCTTTTTTTGTTTTAAAAGAAAAAGAGAATAACAATAAAAGGGTGTCGTCCTTCTTTAAGAGAGGGCGACACCCTTTTTGATATCCCGATTGTTTTCCGTTATTTCTCATCCCCAACGAAATGATAAACCGGTTCGTTTCGTTCTTCATTGTAAGTCACTTTGAGATCGTATTCAGTGAAAAACCATTCGTCTTGTTTTTCTGCAAAATAAGTGATGTCATTGTAAGTAACTTGAGCGATGGGATCTTCAGGTTCAGCCACTTCAATGCCAAGCGAGAACCCTTCATGAACATCCGTTTTCCCGTATACTTTTCCTAAGAATCGGACACCTAGTCCATTTCCGACACCTAGTTCGTTTTCAAACCATTTTTGTGCTTGCTCGGTGATTTCAATTTTCATTGTGTACATACAGACAGCTGGTAGTCTGTATTTCCTCCTCTCTTAAATCGACGAAGTTTAGAAAAGAAACTTAAACTTATGCGATCGTTAAATCTTACTCTTACTTTAACATGGAAAGGGGATTCAGGGAAGCAAGCAATCTGTGCTCTTATAGGGTTCGGACAGGGAATATTTTTGAAAGTGCATTCTTTTGAAGAGTAAAAAAGTCTTCTTTTTGATATGATGAAAAAGACTCAGCAGCAAGGCATGAGATTGAAAGGAGAAGGAGGATGTCAGACTTTAAAGTGGTGCTGGCGGTTGATTCTTTCAAAGGCAGTGCTTCTTCAATGGAAATCGAAACCTCTATTGAAAAGGGGATTCGTAAAGTAGATAAGCGTACCATGATTCATAAATACCCGATTGCAGATGGCGGCGAAGGAACCGTCGAAGCGCTCCTGACGGCTTTAGAGGGGGAATACAAGGAAGTGGAAGTGACCGGCCCTTATCAAGAAAAAACTGTTGCCAAGTATGGGATTGTAAACGAACGGTTGGCTGTTATTGAGATGGCGGAAGCATCGGGGCTGCACTTGGTAAAAAAGGGGAAAAAACGACCCTTGCAGGCAACGACATATGGAACTGGGGAATTGATCCGAGCGGCTCTGGAAGAAGGTGTGGAGGAAATTTACATCGGTTTGGGAGGCAGTGCCACCAATGACGGCGGTGTGGGGATGGCACAAGCTCTGGGAGTTCGTTTTTTGGACGAATCAGGAGAAGACATCGGTTTGGGGGCAGACATGTTGCAACACCTGCACACCATTGATATGGCAGAACTGGATGAGCGGGTGCGGCACACCTCCATCCGGGTATTGTCGGATGTCTCCAACCCGCTTCTAGGCGAAAACGGAGCCTCGGCTGTTTTTGGTCCGCAAAAAGGGGCCGGTGAAGAAGAGGTAGAGCTGTTGGAAGCCTGTTTGCGGCGTCTGGCGGAAAAAACACAAGCACAGCTCCAGAATGACTGGGCAGAAATGGCAGGTGCCGGAGCAGCAGGCGGTCTCGCTTTCGGCTTGATGGCTTTTTGCGGAGCAGAAATGCGTCGGGGCATCGAAGAAGTGTTAGACTTGATCAACATAGATGAAGTGATGAAAACGGCTGATTTGGTCATCACGGGAGAGGGGAAGATGGACCGGCAGTCTATACAAGGAAAAGCTCCGTTCGGTGTTGCAAAACGGGCCAAGCGGTACGGCCTTCCTGTGATTGCGGTGGTGGGAAGCGCAGATACGGAATTGACGCCTGTCTATAACAACGGCATCGACTTGGTCATTGATCTGATCAACCAGCCTATGACTTTGGAAAAAGCAATGGAACAGACGCAGTCGTTGGCGGTTCATGCAGGAGAAACGGCTTTTCGGGCCTTCTTATTGGGGCGGAACAAACGAGATAAATCATAAAGGGGAACGGGAGGAAGAAAATATGGGAACAGAAAAAGAGAAAATGATTGCGGGGAAATTGTACCGGCCGCAAGATCCGGAGTTGCTGGAGGATCGTGCACGGGCGCATGCGTTGGCAGAAGAGTACAATGAGCCTGAAAAAAGACTCAACCGGGAGCAATTGATCCGCGAGCTTTTTGGTTCAACCGGAGAAAAAATTCATGTGGAGCCAAATATTCGTGTCGATTACGGATACAATATCCATGTAGGCGAAAAGTTTTATGCAAACTTTGATTGTACCTTTCTGGACGTGTGTCCGATTCGGATTGGAGATAATGCGATGCTTGGTCCGAACGTCAATTTGTATACACCGGAGCACCCGCTGCACCCTGTTGAGCGCAATGGCGGAATGGAATTCGCACGCCCCATCACAATCGGCAACAACTGTTGGATCGGTGGAAATGCGACCATCATTGGTGGTGTGACGTTAGGAGATAACGTGGTGGTCGCGGCAGGTTCGGTGGTGACAAAGTCTTTCCGGGACAATGTGGTGGTTGCGGGAAACCCAGCACGTGTCATCAAAGAAGTTCCCACCAACTAAAAACGACCGGATTCCGTGTTTTGGATGGAATCCGGTTGTTTCGGTTTAAACAGGGAAACCTCCCTGCTTGAGCAGGGAGGAAAAGGGGATGGTTTTTTTACATTAACGAATGACTTCAGTGGTTTCCGGGTCGAAGAAATGAGATTTGCTCATGTCGAAAGCCAACTGAATTTCTTCTCCTGGACGGTGGTAGTCACGTGCATCCACGCGGGCGATGAATTCCAAATCACCCACTTGAGAGTACAGCATCGTTTCCGCACCCAGCAGCTCTGAAACAACCACTTTGGCGTTGACAATGCTGCCTGGGTAAGTCGACAAGGCAATGCTTTCACTGTGGATGTCTTCCGGACGAATACCAAAGGTCAACTTGGAGTTGTCTCCGTATCCTTTTTCACGCAACGTTTTCAATTTGCCTTCAGGAATTTCAATTGTGAGTCCGTTTCCGTTGGTGATATGTCTTCCGTCCAACGTCACATCAAAGAAGTTCATAGCCGGAGACCCGATGAACCCGCCGACGAATGTGTTCGCTGGGTAATCATACACTTCCTGCGGCGTACCGATTTGTTGGATAAAGCCGTCCTTCATGATGACGATACGATCCGCCATGGTCATCGCTTCTGTTTGGTCGTGCGTTACATAAATGGAAGTGGTGTTCAAACGTTGGTGCAACTTCGCAATCTCTGCACGCATCGCCACACGCAGTTTCGCATCCAAGTTGGAAAGCGGCTCGTCCATCAAAAAGACTTTGGCGTCCCGGACGATGGCCCGACCTAAAGCAACACGTTGACGCTGACCACCGGAAAGAGCGGCTGGTTTTCGGTCAAGAAGGTTGGACAGCCCAAGAATCTCTCCTGCGTTCTCCACGCGTCTCTTGATTTCATCTTTTTTGTATTTGCGCAGCTTTAATCCGAATGCCATGTTGTCGTAAACAGTCATATGTGGATACAAAGCGTAGTTCTGGAACACCATCGCGATGTCGCGGTCTTTCGGCGCCACATCGTTCATCAAGGTGTCTCCGATGTACAATTCTCCATCCGTGATTTCTTCCAATCCGGCAATCATCCGCAAGGTGGTGGATTTTCCGCACCCGGAAGGACCGACGAAGACAATAAATTCCCGGTCTTTGATCTTCATATCAAAATCTGTCACTGCAAAATCATCTGCGTTGTCGTACTTTTTATAAATGTTGTTCAAGGCAATGTCTACCATATTTATCCAGTCTCCTTTGTATAATTAATCATATCAAATGTAACGCAAGAGCTATCTTATTTTCTATTCTATTGGAAACGTTCTCTTTTTGAAATGGTAGGCTGCACAAATTTGCCGCTGTTTTTTTGTGCAACATGACGAAAGCTTTTTAGAAGAGGGGAGAATGGAGAAAGAGGCGGAAAGAAGAGACGAATTATTGTACAATAAATGAACAGCCATAAAGAAAGGAGCCGTCTATATGCTGCAGACAAAACGTGCGTATGAGGAGCCGGAAGAAACGGACGGATACAGGATTTTGGTTGACCGCTTATGGCCGCGTGGGATAAAAAAAGAAGCACTGCGGTTGGACAGCTGGGAGAAAGACATCGCTCCATCACCAGATTTGCGCAGGCAATTCAATCATGACAGTGGCAAGTTTGAGTGGTTCAAAGAGGAATACATGAAAGAACTGGAGCAAAACGAAGCGGCGCCTCAATTTATGGAGAACGTGGTCCGAGAAGCGAAGATGCATCCGGTGACGTTGGTATATGGAGCCAAAGATACTACGCATAACCATGCAGTGGTTTTGAAAGAATTTATTGAAAACAAGATAGAAAAAGGAGAAAAAGATGGATAGAGTACGAGGATTTGAAATTGTGAGCAAATACAAAGACAAGGGAGTTCGACTCCCGCAACGGGCGACGGAAAAATCTGCAGGGTATGATTTCGAAGCGGCGGAGGATACAATCGTTCCGTCCATCTGGCGGGCGTTGTTTACCGGGTTGACACCGGAGAAGCTGAAAGAAGGAGAGCCGTTGCCGTTCCAGGAAGAAAACGTGGAGCACCTGGCCTCCACATTGGTGCCGACTGGAATCAAGGCTTATATGCCGGAAGGGGAGTATTTGATGCTGGCCAACCGGTCGAGTAATCCGATGAAATACCAACTGGCTTTGCCTAACAGTGTGGGAATCATTGATGCAGATTACTATGGCAATGACATCAATGAAGGCGAGATTTTTGTCCAGCTTATCAACTATGGGTTGGAAGATCGGCTCATCAAAAAAGGAGAGCGAATCTGCCAAGGCATCTTCATGCAATACTTGACAGTGGATGACGAAACGATTCCTGTCCAAAAGCGGATTGGCGGGTTTGGATCTTCCGGAAGGTAGTCTGCAAAAACCGAGAAAAAGCGCAATGAAAACGGTTCACAAAACCGAGGATATGATATACTGAGAATATGAACCAATAAGAAAGTGAGGCTGAGAGATGGCCAAAAAGAAAGCAACAGTTTTCGTCTGCCAAGCATGCGGGTACGAATCCCCAAAATGGATGGGGAAATGCCCCAACTGCGGCAGCTGGAACCAGATGACAGAAGAACGAGTAGCAAGCAAAAAAGACAGTGCCTCCTCCGCCCGAGCGAACTTTACAGGAAAACGCGCGAAGCCCGAAACCATCAGTCATGTCACGGTTGAAAAAGAAGACCGTGTCAAGACGCAGATCGGGGAATTCAACCGTGTGTTGGGAGGCGGTGTCGTCCCGGGCTCGCTGGTCTTGATTGGTGGAGATCCGGGAATCGGGAAATCAACTTTGCTGCTGCAAGTCGCCGCTCAATTGCACCACACCGGCGGGACCGTGTTGTATGTCAGCGGAGAAGAGAGCACGAGCCAGGTGAAAATGCGGGCGGAACGATTGGATTTGATGGATGCGGATTTTTACATCTACCCTGAAACCGATATGGATGCCATCCGTGAAGCGATTGATGAACTGAAAGCGGACTATGTGATCATCGACTCAATTCAGACGATGACGCACCCCGAAATCGACAGTGCGGCTGGAAGTGTCTCGCAAGTACGGGAGACAACAGCGGAGTTGATGAAAATTGCAAAATCGAACAACATCGCGATCTTTATCGTCGGACACGTTACCAAGCAAGGAGCCATTGCCGGTCCGCGGATGTTGGAACACATGGTGGACACGGTGTTGTATTTTGAAGGCGACCGGCACCACACGTTCCGGATTTTGCGGGCTGTGAAAAACCGGTTCGGCTCCACAAACGAAATGGGCGTATTCGAGATGCAGACAGGCGGTTTGCAAGAAGTCGTGAACCCTTCCCAATTGTTTCTGGAAGAGCGGTTGGAAGGAGCGACCGGATCGGCTGTCGTAGTGTCCATGGAAGGAACACGTCCGGTGTTGGTTGAAATTCAATCACTCATCACCCCAACCGTGTTTGGAAATGCACGCCGAACCGCCAGTGGGATGGATAACAACCGTGTATCGTTGATCATGGCCGTGTTGGAAAAAAGAGCCGGTTTGTTGCTGCAAAACCAAGATGCTTACTTGAAAGCTTCCGGAGGTGTACGATTGGATGAACCAGCGATTGACTTGTCGATTGCTGTGAGCATCGCATCCAGTTACCAGGACAAAGGAACACGCCCGACTGACTGCTTTATCGGTGAGCTGGGATTGACCGGTGAAATCCGCCGTGTCAGCCGTATTGACCAACGAGTGGGCGAGGCTGCGAAATTAGGCTTTAAACGTGCCTTCATCCCGAAAAACAACATGGGCGGTTGGGATTATCCGGAAGGTATTGAAATAATCGGTGTAGAAACGATTTCCGAAGCTATTAGACGGGCTTTCAGGTAAAGTCCGTCAATGGCTGGAATGGAGGGAAACTCTATTGGGAAATGAATGGATAGACAATCGCACAACTCTTGAAAGGAGGGGTAAGATGACGAAAATCCTTGTCACAGTTGTCTTTGTTCTTGTAGGCGGCAGTTTAGGTTACAACTTTCTGCCTTATGTCTGGGCGTTAATCACGTCTGTTCCAAGAATCATCAACAACCCGATCACCAATATGGTGTTGGGCGCAATCGTATTGTATTTTCTTTCAGTACCCGCCACAGACTACGTGGAGCGGGCGATTGTGAAAGTGGAGAACTTCTTAAGTGATTTGAGTGCATCGTATCTTTTGTTCGGCAGTCTGGGAATGATTATTGGACTCATTTTATCTTGGCTTATTAATTTATCTCTGGTTGGACTGCAAATTCCTGGATTCAGCGATGTGCTGCCTATTATCACGACCGCTATGCTGGCTTACTTGGGCTTCCGGCTGGCCACAAGCCGCAGAGAGGAAATCCGTCGGGTGATCATCGGCCGGGGAAACCCAAAAGAAGAGGATGGAGGCGTGCTGGAAAGAAAAGTGCAGGACAATTTCCGGCGAAACAAAATCTTGGACACCAGCGTCATCATAGACGGCCGGATATACGACATCGTCCAAACAGGTTTTTTGGAAGGCTCGTTGATCATTCCGAATTTCGTGCTGCGGGAACTGCAGCACATTGCAGATTCTTCTGACAGCATCAAGCGCGTCCGCGGAAGAAGAGGATTGGACATCCTGAACTCTCTTCAAAAAGAAGAAGGGTTGACAGTTGAAATGTACGACGGCGATGTGGAAGAAGCGGACGAAGTGGATGAAAAACTGGTTGTTCTGGCTAAAAAGATGGACGGAATGGTGGTCACCAACGATTACAACTTGAACAAAGTGTGTGAATTCCAAAACGTTCCGGTCCTGAACGTGAATGACTTGGCGAATGCCATCAAGCCGGTGGTGATTCCGGGAGAAGAGATGCACGTCATGATTATCAAGCAAGGAACCGAACGCAGCCAAGGTGTTGCGTATTTGGATGACGGCACGATGGTCGTCGTGGAAGATGGGCAACATTACATGAACAAATCCATCGACGTGGTCGTCACCAGTGCGTTGCAGACTTCGGCAGGGCGAATGATCTTTGCCCGTCCGGTGCATTCCTCGAAAAAATTGAAAGAAAAGGAATAAGACAGTGAAAGCAGACTACGAAGCGATTGTGTTGGCGGCGGGTTCGGGAGAAAGGATGGGGGCGGCGCACAACAAAGTGCTGCTTCCGCTTGACGGCCTGCCCATCTTTGCCCACGCCCTCAAGGTGTTTTTAGCCGACCCATACTGCCGGCACATCATCTTGGTCATCCAAGAAGCGGACCGCGTGTATGTGGAACGGACCCTTCTGCGGTTAAAGCCCAAACGGGAAATCCCGCTGACGTTGACGACAGGAGGCCGGCACCGGCAAGACAGCGTATACGCAGGCCTGAAGCAGCTGCAGGAACCGGAACAGGGATTAGTGATGGTGCATGATGCAGCACGCCCGTTCATCAAACAGGAAAACATTTCCGAGTTGAACGCCTGTGCGACGGGGACCGGGGCGGCGGTGTTGGCAGTTCCTGCAAAAGACACCATCAAACGAGTTGTGGACGGCGTCGTCCAGTCCACTCTGCCGCGCCCGGAGATTTGGCAGGTGCAGACACCGCAGGCCTTCCATAAACCCCTTTTGTTGGCAGCTCATGAGCAGGCGCGCAAAGAGGGATACCTTGCGAATGAAGAAGGCGAATTGGTGGAGCGCATGGGGAGAAAAGTACGGGTAGTTCCCGGCAGTTATGAAAACATCAAAATCACCACCCCGGAAGACTTGGTCTTCGCAGAAGGCATATTGGAGGAAAGAGGCGGAAGGTAAAAATGCCGCTGCCCATCTTTCTGAAACACCGAAACCGAAATGAAAAGTTTTTGAAAAGCGGGTTTATCCCGCTTTTCTTTGTTTCAGGTTATGGAAATTTCAGCTGAAACGTGGTACGTTAATTGTGACAGATTATGCGGCGTGACCCACTGCGCCGAACAATCGATGAACCCAGACAAGGAAACAGTCACTTTTTTGTCTGCATCAGCGAAATTCAGGCTGTCGCCTCCATTGGAGAGTGACCGCAGGATATTTCTACACTCAGTAAGGTAGAGGAAAGAGGAGATTTCATGACTAAAAAAATTCGCGTCCGTTACGCACCGAGTCCAACAGGGCATCTGCATATCGGAAATGCACGTACAGCGTTGTTCAACTACTTGTTTGCACGCAACCATGGCGGCGACTTCATCATCCGGATTGAAGACACCGACCAAAAACGGAACATCGAAGGCGGCGAAAAAAGCCAGCTGGAAAACTTGGAATGGCTTGGAATCGACTGGGATGAGAGCCCGGAGAAACCAGGAGAGTACGGACCGTACCGTCAATCCGAACGGAAAGACATTTACGATCCGTTAGTCGACCAATTGTTGGCCAGCAACCGCGCATACAAATGCTACTGCTCGGAAGAAGAATTGGAAGCGGAACGTGAAGCCCAACGTGCACGCGGGGAAATGCCGCATTACAGCGGAAAATGTGCCAACTTGACCGCTAAAGAACGCCAAGAGAAAGAAGCGGAAGGCATCACGCCGGTGATTCGTTTCCGCGTACAAAAAGAAAACACCTACAGCTTTGAAGACATCGTAAAAGGCCACATCACGTTTGAAGCGGAAAGCGTGGGCGGCGACTTTGTCATCCAAAAACGTGACGGAATGCCGACGTACAACTTTGCGGTAGCGGTCGACGACCACTACATGGAAATTTCCCATGTGTTGCGCGGGGATGACCATATCGCGAACACACCGAAGCAGTTGATGATTTACGAAGCGTTTGAATGGGAGCCGCCGCAATTCGGCCACATGACCTTAATCATCAACTCTGAAACCGGCAAAAAACTGAGCAAACGCGATGAAACCATTTTGCAGTTCATCGAACAATACCGTGAATTGGGTTACCAACCGGATGCGTTGTTCAACTTCATCTCCTTGTTGGGTTGGTCACCTGTTGGAGAAAACGAAATCTTCTCCCGTGAAGAATTAATCGAAATCTTCGACGCCAGCCGCTTAGGAAAATCTCCAGCGGCGTTTGATGCAAAGAAACTCGAGTGGATTGCCAATCAGTACATGAAGAATGTGGACTTGGATGAGTTGACCATGAAAGCTGTTCCGCATTTGGTGAAAGCCGGCTACATGAGCGAAAACCCGTCCGAAGAAGAAAGACAGCGCATCAAAAAAATCATCAGCTTGTACCAAGAGCAGATGAGCTATGCCGCTCAAATCGTGAAATTGGCTGCCTTGTTCTTCGAAGAAGACATGGACATGCCGGAAGAAGCGAAAGAAGTGCTTCAAGGTGAGACGGATCCCCAAGTGTTGGAAGCTTTCAAGGCCCAATTGAAACAAGTGGAACCTTTTGAAGCTGCTGAAATTCAAAAAGCGGTTAAAGCTGTCCAAAAAGAAACCGGCGTGAAAGGCAAGAAATTGTTTATGCCGATCCGTGTGGCGGTTTCCGGCCAAATGCACGGCCCGCAATTGAACGACACCATCGAATTGTTGGGACGCGAAAAAGCTTTGGAACACTTGGATAACGCATTGAACATGATTCAACAATAAAAAATGACGAAGAAAAGAGAAAGTAACCCACGGAATGTCCACAGAGAGCCCGAAAAGGTGGAAACGGGCGGCAGGAACTGGGTGAAGTGCCTCTTGGAGTCGAGATGCTGAAACAAACAAGTAAGCTTCTCCGGCCTGCAGCCGTTACGATGCGCCAAGAAGAACCAAAGCGGGGACGGACCTGCTTTGGTTTCTTAAAGAAAAGTGGAACCACGTAGCAGCGTCTTTTTATCGGGATGCTGCTTTTTGTGTTTTTTGAGAGAATCGGCTACACTTTGTACTAACTTACGAACCGAATGGAAGCTGATATTCTACGTAGTTTTTGCTCAACTGATGGCTCTTTAGTGAATGAAGAGGTGAAAATAGTTGAAAGAATTGATCGCTACAATTAAAAAAAATGATCCCGCCGCCCAAAGCACCGTAGAAATCGTCTTGACGTATCCCACTTTTTGGGCGGTCGTCCTCTATCGCGTCGCCCATTTTCTGCATGAATGCCGCCTGCTGCTCCTTGCTCGCATGGTGTCCACCTTTGCCCGTTTTGTGACGGGGGTGGAGATTCATCCCGGAGCCAAAATCGGCCGCCGGTTTTTCATTGACCACGGCATGGGCATCGTTATCGGCGAAACGGCTGAAATCGGAGACGACGTCCAGATATTCCATGGCGTCACCTTGGGCGGAACCGGGAAAGAAAAGGGCAAACGCCATCCGACAGTAGGAAACAATGTCCTCTTGTCGGCCCACGCCCAAATCATCGGGAACATCACCATCGGCGACAACAGCAAAATCGGAGCAGGCGCGGTTGTCTTAAAGGACATTCCGCCCAATGCAACTGCTGTGGGTGTGCCCGCAAAAGTAGTGAAAAAGGATGGAAAAACCATCGCACATGTTCACGAAAAAAACACCACAAATTGAACGGATTCCCCGTTATTGAAAAGGAGAGAACCCACACATGATTCAGGTCTATAATACGTTGACCCGTGAAAAAGAGCCGTTCAAGCCGCTTGAAAAAGGAAAAGTCAAAATGTACGTCTGCGGCCCGACTGTCTATAATTACATCCATATTGGAAATGCCCGCAGTGCCGTGGCTTTTGATACCATCCGCCGGTATTTTGAATACCGCGGCTATGAAGTGGATTATGTCTCGAATTTCACGGATGTCGACGACAAAATCATCCGCACCGCCAAAGAACACGGGGTGGCGGCGCCGGAAGTGGCTCAAAAGTATATTGACGCGTATTTCCACGATACCGAAGCGTTGGAAGTGAGAAAAGCCACCGAACACCCGCGCGTCATGGACAATATTCCGGAAATCATTGCCTTTATCGGTGCACTGATTGAAAAAGGGTACGCGTATGAGTCGGACGGAGACGTGTATTACCGGACGCGCAAGTTCAAAGACTACGGCAAATTGAGCCGCATATCGTTGGATGAGCTGGCTGTCGGAGCCAGCAACCGTCTCGAAGAGGAAGAAAACAAGAAAAAAGAAGACCCATTGGATTTTGCGCTGTGGAAGCAAGCGAAAGAGGACGAAATCAGCTGGGAGTCCCCATGGGGAGCGGGACGTCCGGGTTGGCACATCGAGTGCTCCGTGATGGCAACCAAATATTTGGGGGAGACCATCGATATCCATGCCGGCGGACAAGATTTGACCTTCCCGCATCATGAGAACGAAATCGCCCAGTCGGAAGCGAAAACCGGGCATCCGTTTGCACGGTATTGGTTGCACAACGGATTTGTGACGATGGACGATGAAAAAATGAGCAAATCCATCGGCAACGTGGTTTTGGTGCATGAGCTGATTGAACAGGTCGACCCGCAAGTCATCCGTTTCTTCATGTCCACGGCCCATTACCGCCGGCCGATCAACTACACGGAAGACGCGCTGCAAGAAGCGGCGACCAATCTTTCCCGTCTGCGGACCGCGTACCAAAACGCATTGTACCGTTTGGAAGACGCCAAGGACGCATTGGCGGATGATGCGGAAGAACTGACGGACTGGGACGAGTTGAAAACCCTCTTTGTCGAAAAGATGGATGACGACTTCAACGCCGCAAACGGCATCACCGTCGTTTACGATATGGCGAAAAAAATCAACGTATACAGCGAACGAGCGGAAGTATCCCAAGTCGTGTTGGAGAACATGACGGCTGATTTCCAGGAATTGGTCAGCATCTTTGGCATCGTCTTGACGCAGCAAGAAGAGCTCTTGGATGAAGAAGTGGAAGCGTTGATTGAAGAACGCAACCAAGCCCGTAAAGACCGCGACTTCCAAAGAGCGGATGCAATTCGGGACCAATTGAAAGAACAAGGCATCTTATTGGAGGATACTCCTCAAGGCGTCCGATGGAGAAGAGGAGAGGTTGAGTGAGCAAGCAAGAAGATTGGAGTCTGTTGAACGGATTGGCGTTGGCGTATGTCGGCGATGCGGCGTATGAACTGGTCATCCGGAAACATTTATTGGAAAGCGGCCAGACCCGCCCCAACGAACTGCACCGCCGGGCCACGCAGTTTGTGTCGGCCAAAGCGCAAAACCGCTTGATCACGGCGATGATGGAAGAAAATGTGTTGACCGAAGAAGAACTCGCGATGTTCAAACGGGGCCGGAACGCCAAAAGCCATACGACGGCCAAAAACGCCGATGTGGCAACGTACCGCGCTTCTACAGGATTTGAAACGTTGATGGGGTATTTGTACATGCAAAACCACCATGACCGCTTCAATGAATTGACCCAATGGTGCATCAAGAAAGTGGAGGAGGACACCCATGTCTGAACGTAAACGAAACAACAAGCCGCCGCGCAACAAAAGACCGCAAAAAAGAAGACCCAAACAGCCAAGAGAAACACCGGAAACTCCTGCAGACGGCGATTTAATCGCAGGCCGCAATCCGGCAATTGAAACATTGAAGTCCGAACGGGACATCAACAAAGTGTTTATCCAAGACGGTTTGTCGGGAACGAAGATTGACGAAGTTGTTCAATTGACCAAAGACCGGCGCATCCAGCTGTCGTTTGTACCGAAAACCAAATTGGATCAATTGGTGGACGGTGCCAACCACCAGGGAGTGGTGGTTGCTGCTTCCGCGATGGATTATGCGACCATCGATGACCTGTTCCAAGCTGCGGAAGAACGCGGAGAAGCGCCGTTCTTCGTACTGTTGGACGGTGTGGAAGACCCGCACAACTTGGGCTCCATCCTCCGTACAGCCGATGCGACAGGCGTACACGGCATCATCATCCCGAAACGCCGGGCAGTCGGATTGACAGCAACAGTCGCCAAAGCATCGACCGGAGCGATTGAACACGTACCGGTCGCACGTGTGACGAACTTGGTGCAGACCATCCAGGAATTGAAAGACCTCGGCATGTGGTTCTTTGGGACGGATATGAAAGGGCAGGATTACCGGGAATGGAAAGCGGAAGGCTCCATTGGATTGGTGATCGGAAACGAAGGAAAAGGGCTGTCCCGATTGGTGAAAGAGCAGATGGACGGCATGGTCACCATCCCGATGACCGGACACGTCCAAAGCTTGAACGCGAGTGTCGCGGCAGCTTTGTTGATGTACGAAGGGTACCGCCAACGGAACCCATTGAACTAACCGAAATGAGAGGAAGTCAGGACAGGAAGGGGGAAGACGGCCTTGATGAAGAAAGAGATATTGTATGTGGACGGCTACAACATGATCGGCGCATGGCCGGAATTGGTGAAGCTGAAAAACCAAGACAAGCTGGCGGATGCCCGCGATCGACTGCTGCACGAATTGAGCAACTACGCCAAGTACGATGGAATCGAAGTCAAGGTTGTCTTTGACGCCCAGCTTGTTCCCGGCATCCAGCAGCAGTACGACCGGTACAATCTAACGGTCGTATTCACCAAAGAAGAGGAAACGGCGGACACGTACATCGAACGGGTGGTGGGCGAAGAAAACTTGCTGATCGCCAACGTGTATGTGGCCACCAGCGACCTGGCGGAACAATGGATGATTTTCCAAAAAGGCGCCAACCGCAAATCCGCCAATGAATTATACAAAGACGTCCAGCGCGCCAAAAAGAACATCGAACTGGATACACGCATGTACAACATGCAGGGATCCCGGCGCCGTTCCGCATTGAAGCCGGAAGACGTTGATCGCTTGAAACAACTGTATCAAGAGATGGTGAATCAGAAGGATTAATTGCCTGCATAAGACAAATGCCAAGAAGAAGGGGTAGGTGCACTATGGAAATCAGAACGTTGGCTTCCTCAGATTTTGAAGCATTTTTGGAATTAGAAGGCTATGCCTTTCATGCTGTAGTGGACGAAAGGCGTCGGGAAAAAGCTCAGAAAGTATGGGCGCACGCTGTGGGGCTGGGCGCATTCTCAGAAGAAGGTGCTCTCCAATCGGCGTTGTTGATCCGCCCGCACAAGGTCTTTTTGTACGGGAAAACCATCGGGATGGGCGGCATCGGCGACGTGGCCAGTTACCCGGAAGCCCGAGGCCAAGGGAATGTCCGGGCGCTGATGAAAGAATCGTTCCGCTACATGAAAGACCAACAGATGCTGGTGTCTTACCTGTCTCCTTTTTCCCAGTCGTTTTACCGGAAATTTGGCTACGAGTTGACATTTGAAGAGCGAACCTACAAAATCAGCCCGTCGGATTTTCAAGCATTGGATACAGGCGACCGCACCGTCCGCCGGGTTCGTTGGGAAGACGAAAAAGAGACGTTGAAGAGGTTGTACACACAGAAGTACCAGCAGCGTATCGGCCCTGTGAACCGGGAAGACTGGGCATGGGAAGAGAAAAAACGCTGGCATGACGACTTGCATGTAGCCTTGTGTGTGGACGAAAAAGGAAAAGCAGAAGGCTACGCCATTTATCGTTTCCAATCCCCCCGTCCGTATGTGTTCGTGATGAATGAACTGGTTGCTCTTTCGGGACAGGCGGAACGGGCTTTGTGGCAGTTTATCGCCTCCCACGGCCCGCAATTCGACCACTTTAAATACAAAACGGGAATCTCCAACCGGTTAACCCACTTGTTCCCGGAGATGGAAGTGGAACAAAAACTGGTGCCCGGCATGATGGCTCGGATTGTCGACATGGAGGCATTCTTGAATGCCTACCCGTTCAAATTTGCCGGAAAGCAGGCGTTCGAGTTGAGTGTGGTGGATGATGAGTCGGCTGAATGGAACAACGGAACGTACCGCTTGGAGATGAGCGAAACCAAGCGGACCATTTCAAAAACCGACAGTCAGACAACTACTCCCCGCCTGGAGGCCGATATCCAAACGTGGACCCAGCTGTTGATGGGGACGCGTACGGCCCAAGAGCTTCAGTTCCAAGGACGTCTGCGGACAGACACACAGACCGCGGAAGATTTCCAAGAGTTGCTGCACGACACCGCACCGGAATTGTATGATTTTTTCTGAATAAGGAAAGCTGCCAATAAAAGGCAGCTTTTTTTGTCTGGAGAGAGAAGCTGGCTGCGCTCGCCTTGCGGCTACACAGGTTTTATTCAAAAAGGGATGCATAATACAAAAGAATTGTGTATGATTAGAGGTGGAGAAATTATATAAAAAATATATAATTTCTATATACGGAAAGGAGTGAGACAAACAGACAACACGAAGAAGTACCCCATCTTTATATTACTGGAGGTGGCATAATTGGCAAAAGAAAGAGATGAATTCATTCAATTCTCGGATGAACAACTGGTGTATCTCATCCAACATCTCAATCAGGACCCATTTGAAGTGCTTCTAGAAAGGTATAGTCCGTTGATTGCAAAAATGGTCCGAGAATTTTCTGTACATGGATTTGACAGTGAAGATCTTTGGCAAGAATCCCGATTCGTATTTCATCGTATCGTACACAGTTACGAGAAGGATAAAGGAGTCACGCTGGGTGTGTTTTTCAAGTTGTCACTGCAAAATCACCTGCTGAGTTTGGTCCGAAAAAACCAGGCTGAGAAAAGAAAAAGCGAAAGACAGGCCGCATCTTTGGACAGTATGATGGAAAATGGGGATGCATATCCTTTTGAGTACCGTGTTGCAGAGAAAGACGCTCCATTAGACTACATAATTCTGGATGACCAGTTGAAAGGTTTTCCAGAGGCTTTGTCCGCTTTTGAAAGGGAAGTATTCCAGGCGCATATGGACAAGCAATCGTTCGAAGAGATTGCCCAGCGTTTGGGTGAAACGGAAGCCCGGGTCAAAAACGCTTGGGAGAGATGCAGACGAAAGATGCGGAAATACATTGATTGAACGCTATTTTTTTGAGTGCTGTTGGAAGCGTTTGTAATAGGAAATGCGATGTGATAGGGGCGGTAAAGCATCGAAAGCTCCTGTTTTTATATACGCATTAGTGAATTTGTGAGCATTTAGACCGCTGCATGATTCACCTGCCGCGCAAGACTCCTTTTTCGAGGAGTCTTTTTTTGTGCCTAAAAAATGAACATTCCCTTCCTGTTTCCAAATAAAATTGACAGAAAAAATTCGGAATGGTACATTTAGCGTGAACGAGACTGGAAAAGAAGTGAGGAAAGACATGGCAACGAAAAAAACAGCTCTTGCGTGCAGCGTATGCGGATCCCGTAACTACACCAAACCCGTCAGCGCACAGCCGCGCACAGAAAGACTAGAAGTCAAAAAGTTTTGTAAGTACTGCAACAAACACACCCTTCATCGTCAAACGAAATAACCGGAACACATGAATGAATGTGTTGTGAGGAGGATCGAAATGGGCAAAATTTCAACTTTTTTCAGTGAAGTAAAACAAGAAATGCAGGCGGTCGACTGGCCGAGCAAAAAGGACTTGCGCAAAAATACCTTTACGGTTGTCACAGTGGTGGCCATTTTTGCGGCATTTTTCCTTGGAGTGGACACAGCCATCACGTCCATCTTGAGTTTGTTGGGATAAGACAATCGACCAGGAATTCATTTTAAAACGATGGGTATCCGTGCTATAATGACGGAGAAATCAAACGACAGACGCTGAAACCTTCTGGATGCAACTAAAGAAGGTTTTTTTGTTAGTTTATAAAGGGTTGCGTTCTGCCTTCATACAGAATGAAAAAGCCAATTTAAGGGGAGACCAAACAACATGGAACAAATCGAAAGTCAAAAACAATGGTACGTATTGCACACGTACTCAGGGTATGAAAACAAAGTCAAACAAAACATCGAGTTGCGTGCAGCCAGCATGGGCATGGAAGAAAACATCTTCCGCGTCATCGTGCCTGAACAAGAAAAAACCGAAGTGAAAGACGGCAAAGAAAAAGTGAAGATGGAAAAAACATTCCCCGGATATGTCTTGGTGGAAATGATCATGTCGGATGAAGCATGGTACATCGTCCGGAACACTCCTGGAGTCACCGGATTTGTCGGCTCTCATGGCGCTGGAAGCAAACCGGCTCCCCTGTTGCCTGAAGAAGTGGATCACTTGCTCCGCAGCGAAGGCATCAACCCACGTCACCGCGACATGGATGTGGAACTCGGCGAACGCGTCACCATCAACGAAGGAGCCTTCAGCGGCATGGAAGGAACCATCACGGAGACGGAACCGGAAAAAGGGAAAGTCAAAGTTCTTGTGGAAATGTTCGGCCGTGAAACGACCGCGGAATTGGAATACGACCAAATCAGCAAGTTGGACTAAATTTAGCCTGCATACAAAAAATCGCCGTTCTTCCAAGAGAACGGCGATTTTTGCGAGCAGAGTCATTTTTCTAAACGGAAGGACTGCTTGGTCAGCTCCAACGGCCCTTCTTTTCCGTAGCGTTGCTCCGTCACGTTAACATGACCTTGTTTGTCCACCAGGATAACGGTGGTGGCAACTGTGCCGAATTCCCCTCCTGCGACAAATATGGAGGAGAACCGCTTGGCTTCTTCCACCGGCACACCTTTTGGAAAAGTGGAAAGGACAGGAGCCGGAGCGGTGTCTTGAAACAGCCGGATCAGCTCTTCTGGTTGGAGCGTGGAGTGATGGTCCAAGTAGTCCTGGACAAGCATTTCTCCCCGTTCTCTCCTATGGTATGAGACATCGTCCTCGGTATTGCTAACGCTGTGAAGCCCGGCCGGAAAATGTTCGCACGTTCCCGGGACGTTTGAATACAAGTACAGGTGATCCAAATCGCCGAAGAGCAGCCGGTATCCGTCGTAGTGCTTCCGTGTATCTTTCAACGTCAAAGCGTAATGCGCCGGGGAATCGGAGCGGGAAAGAAACTCGCGCACCAGCTCTCCTCTTGAGAGACTGTTGAGATCGGTCTGCCAGTCGGTGAAAGGGTGGTTCGTCAGTACAGCGAGCCGCCCTGAGCGGGAAATACCCAACCAGCCGCCCAACCTTTCCAAATCGCGTCCCGCCAGGATGTCAGGGGCGTCTTTCCAAAAATGAATCGGCAAGCTGGGACGGTCGTGGCGCTCATCCCGATTGGCGACCAGGACAAGAGGGTAGTCGGGGTGCGTTTTATATTGAAACACAATCAAGCACATCACAAAACTCCTTTCAGAAGTCGCTGAATGTTGGTTTAAGGCGGCGAAAAAATTCTCTTCATCCATTCTATCTTATGATTATGATAGTTAAAAAGGCTGTGAAACGCCAGTGGAGGAAACCGGAAGGAGTACATAAAAAAGCGAATAAACAAGTCCTTATAAAGAAAGGCGATGAGCGAATGGAACAATTATTATGGGCGGCAGTGGAAAGCATCAACCGCATCCTCGAGGGATTGACGCAGCTGCTGGAAGGCGTCATGCCGGGACGGGAAGTTCATTTTTGGACCATCGGACTGTTGGGAATGGGTTTCTTTTTGGTGGCTTATATTTTTATTAAGTTGTTTCGGAAACTGCCATTTGGAGATACTGTCCTTGCGCTGTTGGGAACGTTGGTGTTCGTCAGCGGCGCAGTGTTGGCCACCGGTCTGGACGATGTGGCAGCGGAGCAAGGGACAAGCATTTTAGCCATGGGAGCGGCTGGAATCACCGGCTTTTTCATCTTGTTCGCCCTCTACAGCATCTTGGCCTTTGTCTTTTACGCGGTGGCCAAAGCGGTCAAACGCTCCCTCCGCCGAAGAAAAGAAGCCAAAGGAATGGTTGAGTAAAAGAGTTGGAAACATAAATTGAAGAAAAAATAAAAAACACTTGCAATTTGTTGGGTAAGGTGTTATATTAACTCGGTACGTTTATAGGCGTATGAAACAAAGTGGGAGGGGAAATACTAGCCCCATTCAACCACTCACGGACTCATCAAGGAGGTATGTCTCGTGGCAAAGAAAGTAGTTAATGTCGTGAAACTGCAAATTCCTGCAGGCAAAGCAACTCCAGCTCCACCAGTTGGACCAGCTTTGGGTCAAGCTCAAATCAACATTATGGGATTCTGTAAAGAATTCAATGCTCGTACAGCTGACCAAGCGGGAATGATCATTCCGGTCGTTATTTCAGTATATGAAGACCGTTCCTTCACATTCATCACTAAAACTCCACCAGCTCCAGTTTTGTTGAAAAAAGCTGCAGGAGTAGAATCTGGTTCAGGCGAACCAAACAAGAACAAAGTAGCGACTGTTACTCGTGACCAAGTAAGAGAAATTGCTGAAACAAAAATGCAAGATCTTAACGCAGCAGACGTTGAAGCTGCAATGAGAATGGTCGAAGGTACAGCACGAAGCATGGGCTTCAACGTAACAGACTAATCGCACATGCTTCTGCACAGCTCCTGAAGTTTGCCGCTTAAGGAGCAGTGGGAGGTATAACCGTTAATACCACATAAGGAGGAAAACTAATATGGCAAAGAGAAGCAAAAAGTATTTGGACGCTTTAGCAAAAGTGGACAGACATAAAGAATATGATGCTGCTGAAGCAATTGCTCTCGTTAAAGAATTGGACTACTCCAACTTTGACGCGACAGTTGAAGTGGCTTACCGTTTGGGCGTTGACCCTAAAAAAGCGGACCAACAAATCCGTGGCGCAATGGTATTGCCGCATGGTACAGGTAAAACACAAACTGTTGTTGTGTTTGCCCGTGGTGAAAAAGCACGCGAAGCTGAAGAAGCTGGCGCAGACTTCGTTGGAGACACTGACTTGATCGAACGCGTTCAAGGCGGATGGTTCGACTTTGACGTTGTTGTTGCTACACCAGACATGATGGCTGAAGTCGGCCGTTTGGGACGCGTTTTGGGACCTAAAGGCTTGATGCCAAACCCTAAAACAGGTACAGTAACGATGGACGTGACAAAAGCTGTCAACGACATCAAAGCTGGACAAGTAACTTACCGTGTGGACAAAGCCGGTAACGTTCATGTTCCGATTGGTAAAGTATCATTTGACGAACAAAAATTGCGTGAAAACTGGGCAGCGTTGCACAACGTGTTGATGACTGCTAAACCAGCAAGCGCAAAAGGTGTTTACATGAAGAACGTTGCTGTTTCCAGCACGTTTGGACCAGGAGTTAAAGTAAGCCCCAGCACCGTTGTTGGATAATTAAAAAGAAAAGCGGAACAAGCCCGCTTCGGCCCCGCGAAAAATAGGAAATCATGCCCTGAATGAGCATACTGCGCAATGGGCTGATTTATCTTTTTTCGTGCGGGGTCGGGGCTTGGGACGCTAGACATCAGTAGTGAACGCTATCGATGTTTAGAAGAAATAAAAATTATTCTTGACCTGGTCGGATATGATTGTTATAATCGACCAGGTTAAGAATATCAATTACATTGATGCCGAAGACAGCAGGGGGCGCATGCCTTAATCAACCTGCCGAGGATGATGTGTGTATGTACACAACGATTCCCTCTATGTCTGCGGTGGCATGGAGGTTTTTCTTTTGCCCATAGATGGGGGAAGAGAGCTCCATTCAATCGATCAGGAGGTGAAACATCAATGAGTCAATCAGTTATCGAAAAGAAACAACAAATTGTTGAAGACCTTACGAAAAAATTCGAAGATGCTGCATCTGTTGTCGTCGTGGATTACCGCGGATTGACAGTGGACGAAGTAACGGATTTGCGTAAACAGTTGCGTGATGCTGGCGTTGAAATGCGCGTGTTGAAAAACACAATGTTGAGACGTGCGGCAGTGGCAGCTGGTTTGGAAGGTATGGACGACATCTTCAAAGGACCTACAGCTGTAGCGTTCAGTAACGAAGACGTTGTTGCTCCGGCTAAAATCATGGCTGACTTTGCTAAAGATGCAGAAGCATTGGAAATCAAAGGTGGCGTGATCGAAGGCAAAGTTGCATCCGCTGATGAAATCAACGCAGTTGCGAAATTGCCAAGCCGCGAAGGATTGCTTTCCATGCTATTGTCTGTATTGCAGGCGCCAGTCCGCAACACAGCATTGGCAGTCAAAGCTGTTGCCGATCAAAAAGACGGCGAAGCTGCTTAATGAACAACCGTTTCAGCTTGTCGGTTAAACAAGCCATATAAAAAACTACAAACATATAATGGAGGAAACAAAAAATGGCATTAGACATCGAAAAAATTGTCGCTGATTTGAAAGAATCTACAGTCATGGAATTGAATGACTTGGTTAAAGCGATCGAAGAAGAATTTGGCGTTACAGCTGCAGCTCCAGTTGCAGCAGCAGGTGCTGCAGGCGGCGCTGCTGAAGAAGAACAAACAGAATTCACAGTTGTCTTGAACGACGCTGGTTCTGCTAAAATCAAAGTTATCAAAGCTGTCCGCGAAGCTACAGGCCTTGGCTTGAAAGACGCAAAAGCTTTGGTTGACGGAGCTCCTTCAAACGTTAAAGAAAACGTATCTAAAGAAGAAGCTGAAGAATTGAAAGCTGCTATCGAAGAAGCTGGCGGTTCTGTAGAAGTTAAATAATTTCTACTTCTTGAAGAAGCCATCCGCTTCCCATTACGGGAAGTCGGGTGGCTTTTTTTGTGGTATGGGTTTATCTCGGAGAGCGGCTTTCGCATGAGGGGGAATTTCCGGTATACTGGTACAAAAGGGTGAACACCATTTGGAGGAGAGACGTATGCAGTATTACATCAAACAGCAATTGTTCTCGTGGAAGGACCGGTTCACGGTAAAAGACGCGAGAGGGAATGACCGCTATTTTGTTGAAGGGGAATTGTTTTCTTTTGCGAAAAAATTGAGAGTCTGGAATGCCGCTGATGAAGAAGTTTTGTACATCGAGCAGAAGTTATGGAATTGGCTTCCTACCTATCATTTGTACATAGACGGTATGGAAGTGGCGCAGGTGAAAAAAGAATTCACCTTCTTGCGTCCTCGGTACGCCATCAACGGGCCGGATTGGGATGTGGAAGGAAACGTATGGGAGCACAATTACACCATCCGGGAAAACGGAAGAGTCATTGCAGATATACGGAAAGAGTGGTTCACGTGGGGAGATTCATATGTTTTGAACATCCAGGATGAAGCGCACGCGGAGTTGGCGCTGGGTATCATCATCGTCATTGACTGTGTACTGGCTGCAAGCCAAAACGCTTCGTCTTAAATGACCTGTGTCTGCTGATTCTTTTTGAACGTTTATTGAAAACTGTTGTCAAAGCAGTCAAATCTTGATACAATATGCGAAGCAAAGTCCTTTAATGCAATCCCGTGAGGTTGCAAAGGGTAGAATCGAACAATTTGATCCCTACCTATAGGTCCTTTTGCGTAAAAAAACGAAAAGGGCATTTTTTATGCCCTGAGAGAGGGAGTATAAGGTATGGCAATCAATCAAAAGCCATTGATTTTGGATGTAGAAGACAAACCGTCTGTTGGGAGAGGGCTCTTGCTGAGTTTTCAGCACATCTTTGCGATGTTTGGAGCGACCATTCTTGTGCCGATAATTTTAGGCATGCCGGTGTCCGTGGCTTTGTTTGCAAGCGGAATGGGGACGCTGATTTATCAAGTGGCGACAAAAGCGAAAGTTCCGGTATACCTTGGCTCATCATTTGCTTATATCACGGCGATGGCTGTGGCGATGCAGCAGATGGGCGGAAACATCAGCGCGGCTCAAACAGGAGTCATGTTGGTCGGATTCGTCTATATCATCGCTGCCGCTTTGGTGAAAATGCTCGGAACCAAGTGGATTGACAAATTGCTTCCGCCGATTGTCATCGGTCCGATGATCATCGTCATTGGATTGGGGTTGGCTGGGTCAGCGGTGACGAATGCAGGGTTCGTTTCTGGAGGAGACACCAGAAACATCTTGGTTGCCTTGACGACTTTCTTGGTTACGGCGTTTGTCAACATCAAAGGAAAAGACTTCTTCAAAATCATCCCGTTCTTGGTCGGATTGACAGTCGGCTACGTTGTGGCGGCTCTCTTGGGATTGGTGGATTTCACACCGGTTTTGGAAGCGAACTGGTTGGAAGTACCGGAATTCTACCTGCCGTTTGAAACAGGCGTATTCAACAGTTATGACTTGTACTTCGGACCGGAAACGTTGGCGATTCTTCCTGTTGCGTTGGTCACCATCTCTGAGCACATCGGCGACCACACGGTTTTAGGAAAAATTGTCAATCGGGAATTTTTGAAAGAACCGGGACTGCACCGCACCTTGTTGGGAGACGGAATTGCATCTGCTGCATCTGCTTTCTTGGGCGGTCCTGCCAATACCACATACGGAGAGAACACTGGGGTCGTCGGCATGACCCGTATCGCGTCTGTATCGGTTATCCGTAACGCGGCGTTTATCGCCCTCGCTCTCAGCTTCTTCGGGAAATTCACTGCCTTGATTTCCACCATTCCTTCCGCAGTGCTTGGAGGGATGTCCATTCTATTGTACGGCGTCATCGCCAGTAACGGATTGAAAGTCTTGATTGAAGAACAGGTGGACTTCAACCGAGCGCGCAACTTGATCATTGCCAGCAGCATGCTGGTCTTGGGCTTGGGCGGCGCTGTCTTGGATTTGGGATTCGTCACTTTCTCTGGAACAGCATTGAGCGCACTGGCCGGCATTTTGTTGAATTTTATCCTTCCGCAAGAAGAGCCTTCCGTACCGCAGGAAGAGAAAGAACCAGTCAAGAAACAAGCCGCCCCAAGAATTTCCGGGCGGTTGAGCGAACAACATTAATCAATCAACCAAAAAACCTCGAACGAAAGAAAACTTTCGTTTGAGGTTTTTCTTCTTTATAAACAAAGATGAAAGGCATTTTTTGAACTAAAACAGTCTAATATTATGTCCTTGTCTACCCTATAAAAACATAATACTATGTATATAAGAAAAGTAAGCGCTTTAATAAAAGGAGATGCTTGGATGCTGTTCTATTCAGAAAGAATATATACTCCGGAAGGTTTCAGAACAGGATATTTGAAGGTGGAAGACGGAAAAATTGCCGGCATAGTCGAAGAGAGGGGATCTCAAGACGTCATCGATTACACAGATAAGATGATTGTACCGGGGTTCATCGATGTCCATATCCATGGGTGGGCAACTGGTTCGTTTATCCATCAAGGAGACAAACGGTCGCTGGAGAATATGTCAGAAGATTTGGTCCATATGGGAGTCACGTCTTATTTGGCCACAACCGGCACAGACAGTTTAGAAAAGTTGAAAAAGCAAGTATCGGAAGCCGACGCGTTCATCGAAGAATGGCAGCCTGAAAAAGGAGCTCAAGTGATAGGGGTTCATTTGGAAGGGCCGTTCATTAATGAAGAATACAAAGGAATGCAAAAAGCAGAATATTGCCTGCCGCCTTCGGTAGAAGTGGTGGACACACTATTGACAGAAGGGAAGGAGGGCATCGTCAAGTTGATGACTCTGGCTCCGGAATTGCCCGGAGCCAGAGAAGTGATTCACTACCTGCACCAAAAAGGCATTCAAGTGTCTGTCGGCCACAGCGCTGCTGAATTCGAAGACATCCAGCAGCTGAAGAAGTATGGACTGGGAGGCTTCACCCACACTTTCAGCGGCATGCGGGGGATGCACCACCGGAGGCTCGCTGTGGCCGGGGCGGCGATGTATTTTGATGATATGTACGCAGAATTCGGGAAGCAGACAGGACTCACCGTCAAACCGGAGGCATTTGCAATTGTTTATAAAATCAAAGGTCCAGATAAAGTGTTTCTGACCACCGACTGCACCGGTTTGGCACAAGCGGAAGAAGCTACTTATCACTATATTCGTCAAGCCACCTTTGAACCGGAAGGCAAAAACGAAGTAAAAGTGACGCATGACGATGGGCGGGTCGAACGGTTTGACAAGTCTGACTACGACAGCGTAAAAGACATTGAATTGGGCTTCCTCAGTTCGGTGCAGAACGTGGTCAAAAACATCGATGCTTCTGTGGGCGAAATCGTCAAAATGGCTTCAGAGAATCCTGCCAAATATATCGGCGTCTACGATCAAAAAGGATCGATCGAGCGTGGGAAAGACGCGGATTTTATTGTGGTGGATGGAGATTGGAAGTTGTATGACACGTATATCCAAGGAGTAAAACAACCGGTCAACCAGGAGAAGAACGTATAAAAGGAGAACATACAGGAGGGAATACATTATGTGGGAAAGATTCAAAGACCAAATACAAGTATTTGGGCGATCGCTGCTGTTGCCTATTGGAATTATGGCACCGGTAGGAATGTTGATGGGGCTCATGGGGGCCTTTACGCAATCATATATGATTGAGCAATTCCCGTTTTTAGGAAATGAAACACTGCAGCTCATTTTGAGAAGCACCCAACAAATCTCAAGCATCATCTTCAGCAACATCCCTGTCTTGTTTGCGATGGGTGTGGCTTACGGGATGGCCAAACACGAAAAAGGAATCGCCGTGTTTGCCTCCATCGTCAGTTATCTGACCTTGCTGATCACGATGAACGTGTACCTCAATGCCACCGGGAACTTAGCCGATTCTGAAATCATGGGAGAATTAGGCCAGGGCATGGTGCTGGGGATACAGACACTGAAAGTCGATGCGGCGGGAGGGATCATCTCGGGGCTTTTGGCTGCCAAGTTGACAGATCGTTTCTATCGTCTGCAGCTTCCGTTGGCCTTCGCGTTTTTCGGCGGGAAAAAATCCGTTTTGATTCTGTCGTTCTTGTGCACCATTCCCATTGGACTGGTGGTTCCGTTTATTTGGGGAGGTTTCACGCGGATGCTGATCGGAATTTCTCCGATAATGATGAACCCGACATTCGGTCCAGGAGTGTACCACTTCTTGAACCGGGCCTTGATTCCGTTTGGTCTTCACCACGTCTTGTCTTCAGTGGTTCGTTTCACTGAAGCGGGAGGGGTCTGGATGATTGACGGAGAATCGTATGTGGGAATCCTCAATGCCATGAACAAAGTGCTGTTCGAACTAGGACCGACTCACGAAGCGTGGGGAAGAGTCATGCCGCAAATCAGTCCTTACTTGGCGCCGGGGCAGATGCTCACCACGTTGTTCCGTATTCCGGCGATTGGGCTGGCGATGTACCACACTGCGTATAAAGACAACAAACAGATCGCAAAAGGAATCATTTTAACTGTTGTATTGACCGCGTTTTTAGGAAATATCACTGAGCCGATGGAATTCTCGTTCATGTTCATTTCTCCTGTTTTATATCTGATTTATATTGTGATGTGTGGACTGACGGTCATTCCGATGAGCTTCTTGGACATCCGTATGGGATACATCCGGGGAACAATCTTTGACTTCGGAATCTTCGGGTTGCTCTATGAAAACACGAACTGGTTCAACCTGGTCTTGCTGGGAATCGCCAACTTCGTCATCTTCTACTTCGCTTTCCGTTTCTTGATTGTGAAACTGGATGCGAAAACACCGGGACGTGAAGATGTGGACCGTGACGTGACGTTGTTGAATGAAAAACGGTATGGGGAAATTGCCGCATTGGTGATTGAATCGTTAGGTGGAAGAGAAAACATTGTGGATGTGGACAACTGTGTTTCTCGCTTACGTATTGATTTGAAAGACCAAAAGCTGGTCGATGGAGAGAAACTGAAAGGATCGGGAGCTTCAGGAATTTTCTTCCCTAAAAAGAACCACATTCATGTAGTGTTCGGGCCGCACGTGGAATTCGTCCGGAACGAAGTGGATGATTACTTGGTTGGAATTGGCAGGGAAAGTACGGTATAAGAAAGGGAAGAGAATATGAGAGCTTTTTATGACTCAAAAAGTAAAACAATTGATGACAGAGGCATACGGGAACTGCTGGAAGAAAAGACCAAATACAAAGCGTGGCTGAAAATTGAGGCTGCGCTGGCCAAGGCGCAGGCGGAACAAGGATTCATCCCTGAAGAAGCGGCGCAGCAAATTGAAGAATCCGCCAAGGTGGAAAACATCGACTTTGAAGAGATGGACCGGATTTACCGGGAGATCGGCCATGGTTTCGTCCCGTTTTTGAAAGTGCTGGTGAAAGCTTGTCCAGAAGACAGCGGGAAGTATGTCCACTACGGGATCACGACACAGAATGTCCAGCAGAGCGGGCAGTTGTATGTCATGAAACAAATCCATGCAAAATTCTTGAAGCTGTGCGGAGAGATTTTGAATAATTTATCTGAACTGGCAAAAGAACATGCACACACGGTGATGCCTGGAAGAACGCATGGCCGACACGCGACCCCGATTACCTATGGTTACAAGGTCTCAGCGTGGATCAGCGAATTTTTGGACAGTGTCGAACGCCTCAAAGAATCTGAAAAACGTGTCTTCCGCATTATGATGGGCGGAGCAGTCGGAACGTTCAGCACGATGCCGGAAGTCGGTCCTGAAGTACAAGAGCGTGTGGCCGAATTACTGGGAATGTACCCGATGGACGTTCCTTCCCGGAATATCAACACACACAAATTGGAGTACATGACGAATTTGTCGCTGCTTGCCAATGTGTGCCACAAGATGGCGGAGGAAGTTTACCAAACGAGTCTGGAAGAAATCGCGGAAGTATCGGAAGGTTTCAAAGAAGGAACCGTCGGAAGCAGCACCATGCCGCACAAAATCAACCCGAAATTGGCCAAAGGGATCATCGCGAACTCACAAAAACTGTACTCGCTGCCGGGAGTCGGTTCGTATTCTTCCGTCCGCCCGTACGAAGGGGACAGCAGTCAGTACATGTTGTTCGATGGGTTGTTGGAAGAATCGCTTCAGCTGATGACGGAAATCCTGTTGCGGTGTGAAGAATTGACGCGTACGCTGCATCCTCACAAAGACCGGATGCTGGAAAATGCGTTGCGGAATAAAGGCTTGGACAACAGTGAATATGTGATGATGGAAATGGCGAAAAAGCTAGGAAAAGATCAAGCGCACTCTTTGGTCTACGATATCGCGATCAAAACGGCTGCGTATGGAGAGGATTTCTATACAAACCTGAAAGCGAATGAGTTGATTGCAGAAAACTTTACGGACAAAGAGTTGAAAGAACTGATCGATCCTAGAAGCTATATCGGCTTGGCACCCGAGCTGGCGGAAAAAATGGCTTTAAAAGCGGCTGAAAAGGCCGAAACACTACTGTGAACATAGAAAAAGCCGCCCGGTGTGGCGGCTTTTTCGGTATTCATTCAAGAAGCTAAACGGTGAGGAGAAGGACAATGACAAAACTAATCATCAATGCCGACGATTTCGGTTATTCCAAAGGCATTAATTATGGAATCATGGAGTCACACCTGAATGGAGCGGTAACCTCTACAACGATGATGGCAAACATGCCCGGGTTGAAACATGCGCTGCGTTTGATGGACGAGCTGCCGGATTTGGGGATCGGCGTCCATCTGTCGCTTACGATGGGCAGGCCGGTGATCGATCGTGTCGACCAGCTGGTAGATGAAAAAGGGGTCTTCAAATCAAGAAAGTACTATCACACGCACACAGCGGATTTGGACCAGCTTTACGAGGAATGGAAAGCGCAGATCGAAAAGCTGCTTCGCTTGGGTGTACGGCTGACGCACATCGACTCCCATCACTATATGCATGCGCTCAAAGAACATTTGGCCGTCACGGAGCGCTTGAGCGAAGAGTACCACTTGCCGGTACGGACTTATCAAGATGCACGGAAGCGAGCGGAGCGACCATCCAACTTTCCGGCGGAAGATTTTTGGAACTTATTTAATTACCCGCCGATGAAAGACATGACTCATCCGTACAAAGCGGTGGAAGAGCAACTGATGTCCATACTGATCCAAGATGCCCAACACTACCGTCAGTACGGATTAGTGGAAGCCAGCTGTCATCCGGGATATATTGATACAGAAGTGTACTACCAATCATCTTTCCATCTGCCGCGGATGCGGGAAGTGAAAATACTGACAAGCGGCTCATTCAAGGAACTCTTGGATAGGTACGGATACGAGCTGTGCCACTATGGTCACATAAGCTGACCCTCCAGTCGGGCGGTTCCTCTGACGACACGTTGACAAACGGACAGAAAAACTCTACCTTATACAATAAGGGGAGTTTGACAGCGCTGTCAAAAAAGGAGAGACTTGTGGAGTGGTAGTGACAGAATTTGATTTGAGATTAGCCAATTATGTGCAGGACAAGGGACGGATCGATTTTGAGACCTGCGAATCCTTGTTTGGAAAAAGCAGGTCTTCAATGAAACGCAGCATTTATACGTTGAATGAATACCTGCCGGAATCTTTGCACTTCAGCATCAGCAATCATGAGATGAAAACGCATATGACTTACGCCGATTTCTCCAATCTGTGTGCACGCTTGACTCTGGAGGACTATTCCACTTCGGTAGACGAACGGTTGATGCTCGTCGTGTGCTATGCGTTTTTTCGGGGAATTGTCAACATGACCCAAGTCTATACGGAATTAAATTTAAGTGTGTCCACCAAAAAGAATGATCGGAAAGAACTGGGCAGTATGCTGGAAGGCAAAGGCGTCCGCATCGTCAACCGTCACCGTCGGGGAATCGAACTGTTGGGAAATGAACGTTTCCAACGGATGTATGTGGCCAGAAAATTGATTTCAGTCATCGAATTGAATGAACACGATGCATTCGTTCCTCGAAAAGCCAACACCCCTGTCCAGAAGCTGCTGTACGAAGTATTCGAAGAGCACCTCGCCGAGTATCATGAAGAAGTGAAGGCGGAGCTGGAGAAATTCTTTAGACAATCTGCCGCGTCGGTTGATTATGCATCAAAAAAGTTTCTCTATATCCATTATGCCATCAGCATAATGCGCATCAATAAAGGCCATCAGATAAAAACAGCCTTGAAAGACATGCCGGAAGTGCCTCGTTACAACCTGCTGCCTGTAAAAAAAGACAGCCAGTACTTAGATTACTTGATTGCTTCATTAAACTACAAAGAACCGATTGAATTTCCCACCAACGAGACTATAAAAGAGATGACCCACTGTTTAATCAAGTGGATTGAAGAAAACATGGATTTTCAGATTTTTACTTTAGAAAACTTCTTCAACGAAATGTATGCCTATTTGTACAAATGCCAGATAAAAAACAAACTGGACTACTTTTTTTACGACGATAAATTGGACAATACAAAGAAAGAATTTCCAGGGCTGTTTCGTGTCATTCAAAAAGGGACCGACCTCCTGGCCGACCGCTACGACTTCCGTTTGACGGAACACCAAGTTTCTGTCATCTGCTTGATGGCAGAAACCTATCTGATGCAGAACCGGCTGGTCAGAAAAAACAATCCGAAAATCCTCATCATCACCAATTCTTCTGTGGAAAAAGTTAAATTTTTCTTGGAAGCCTTAAGCCAGCACGTCGGATACGAAATGGTCTCCTATTTGACAATCAATGAGCTGTATAAGTTGAATCAATTGGACTTCGATGCGATTTTGACCTTCTCGAACAGAATCACCGTTTTATTGAATGAGCTCGGATGGGAAAGCATCAAATTGAACTTTTACCTCACGACGGAAGACATCAAAAAGTTATTGGATAATGGATTCACCAGTAATAGAAACAGAAAAGTGCTGGCGGAAGAAGTGGTGGATGAGCTGCTGGAAAAACACACCAAAGAAGAAATGATCCGGCATTTGAGAGAACGATTCCCTGATTTTGTGCTGTGAAAAAGAGAGGAACACAAGGATGTGTAATGGATGAAGAAACGAATCGAAGAAGATGCATTCGGAAAAGTAGCCGTACCGATGGACCGGATGTGGGGCGCGCAGACTCAAAGGAGCAAAGATAATTTTCCGATCGGGACGGAAAAAATGCCCGAAGAGTTGATCACTACCTATGCGTTAGTGAAAAAAGCGGCTGCAACGACCTATGCGGACTTGGGGGAACTGGATGCGCAAAAAGCAAAAGCCATCTGTGAAGCGTGTGATGAGATAATAGAAGGAGAATGGGAGGACGAATTCCCATTGCCAGTTTGGCAGACAGGCAGTGGAACGCAGACGAACATGAACCTCAATGAAGTGATTGCGCACATCGCCAACGCCAAAAAGGGTGCAGACTGGATTCACCCCAATGACGATGTCAACAAAGGGCAAAGCACAAACGACACCTTCCCGACGGCGATGCATCTTTCGGGTGCGCTCTTGATCCAGCGTCGGTTGTTGCCGATTTTGGAAGACGTACAGAAGACGTTGGAAACATTAGAAGAAGCACACGAATCAACGATCAAAATCGGACGAACGCATCTCCAGGATGCCACACCAATCACATTCGGGCAAGAAATCAGCGGATGGCGGGAAATGATGCGCCAAAACGCACAGATGATTCAAGATTCTTTGCGCTACCTTTTGCAACTGCCGATCGGCGGGACAGCGGTAGGGACGGGGTTGAACACCCATGCAGAGTTTGCTGAAAAAACCGTCAGCAGATTGGCGGGATGGACAAAGCTGGACTTCAAGGAAAGTTCGAATAAATTCCATGGCTTATCCAGCAAAGACGCGTTTGTCCACGTGCATGGCGCGTTGAAAGCTTTGGCGGCAAACGCATTGAAGATGGCCAACGATATCCGCTGGCTGGCGAGCGGTCCTCGAAGCGGGCTAGGAGAAATCAGCATTCCGATAAATGAACCCGGCAGTTCCATTATGCCGGGCAAAGTGAATCCCACTCAAGCGGAGGCGCTGAGCATGGTATGTGTGCAAGTGATGGGAAACGACACTGCCGTTGGAGTGGCCGCCTCCCAAGGGAACTTTGAATTGAATGTGTACATGCCGGTGATCATTCATGCCTTTTTACAGAGCATCCGATTGCTCAGTGACAGTTTGGACAGCTTCAATAAAAGATGTCTGGCGGGAATAGAAGCGGAAGAAGAAGCAATGTCCCGTTTGGTAGAGCAGTCTGTGATGCTGGTGACGGCCTTGTCTCCCCACATTGGATACGACAACGCCAGCCGTATCGCAAAAAAAGCGCATAGAGAACAACTCACCTTAAAAGAAGCAGCTGTTCGTTCGGGCCTGCTGACAGCTGAAGAATTTGACCGCTACACAGACCCCGGTAAGATGGTATAATGGAAGAAGAATCTTAAAGGGAAAGAGGGCATCAGCATGTCTGAACATTACTATACGAAAGATCCGAAAACGAAAAGCAATCCGGTGACGTGGGAAACCACGTTGGATGAGAAGACGTTTCGGTTTACGTCGGACAGCGGGGTCTTTTCAAAAGAACGCGTCGACTTTGGTTCGCGTTTAATGATTGAATCCGTCGATTTGAGCGATTATCCAGAAGGTGACCTGTTGGATGTTGGATGCGGATATGGACCGATCGGGTTGGCCCTTGCGGCAAAAGATAAAAACCGGACTGTGGAGATGGTGGACATCAATCAGCGGGCTCTCGATTTGGCGGCAGGGAATGCGGCATTGAACGGAATCACCAATGTCAAGATTCATCCATCGAACCTTTACGAATCCGTCGAAGGCTGCGAGTTTGCGGGGGTGTTTTCCAATCCGCCCATCCGTGCAGGGAAACAATTGGTGCATCAAATTCTGGAGGAGGCGAGCCGGTACCTGAAACCGGATGGGTATTTGACCATCGTCATCCAAAAGAAACAAGGGGCACCAAGCGCACGCAAGAAGATGGAAGAAGTGTTCGGGAATGTCGAACGCATTGCATTGGAAAAAGGGTACTGGATTCTTCAAAGTCAGAAACAAGCATAAAAGGACAGTGAATCAACTTTTTCTAAAAAAGTTCCAGAACGAGTTGACAAATAAGAATAGATGCTGTAAACTTTATAGACGCTATTAATGTATGAGGGGAACTGTGTCCGAAATATTGTCCGGGCGGAGTTCAAAGGAAAAGCAAAAGAAAAGTGGATGTTGGTCAAGATAAATTCACATTCTTTTGGTTTTTTTTTGGCCAAAAACCATCGGAAAGTTCATTTGTAACGAAACTTTAATGTTTTGTAACGTAATTGTAACAATCCGCCGGTCTCATGCATGAAAAATATTGAGGGGTGAATAGGTTGGCAGGCCACAATGTGAAATACGGCAAGCACCGTACACGTAGAAGTTATTCGCGTATCAATGAAGTATTGGAACTCCCTAATTTGATTGAGATCCAAACGGACTCATATCAATGGTTCCTTGATGAAGGAATGCGCGAGATGTTTAGAGATATTTCGCCGATTGAAGATTTTTCGGGGAATTTATCTCTTGAATTCACCGATTATCAGTTGCAGGAACCTAAGTATTCAGTCGATGAAGCACGCGCTCACGATGCAAACTACTCTGCACCAATGTATGTGAAGCTGCGTTTGATCAATAAAGAAACTGGAGAAGTCAAAGAACAAGATGTGTTCTTCGGTGACTTCCCATTGATGACCGAGCAAGGAACGTTCATCATCAATGGTGCGGAGCGTGTTATCGTCTCCCAGCTTGTTCGTTCACCTGGTGTGTATTTCAGTCCGAAGGTTGAAAAGAACGGCAGAAAAGGTTTCGGCGCAACCGTCATTCCAAACCGTGGAGCATGGTTGGAATATGAAACAGACACGAAAGGCATCTCCAATGTCCGTATCGACCGTACACGGAAGATTCCGTTGACGGTATTGATCCGTGCATTAGGATTCGAAACAGACAGCGACATACTGGAAATTTTCGGTGAAAACGACAGTCTGCGCTTGACGATTGAAAAAGACGTCCACAAAAATGCCAACGACTCCCGTACGGAAGAAGCGTTGAAAGACATTTATGAGCGTCTTCGTCCAGGAGAACCGAAGACAGCTGACAGCTCACGCAGCTTGTTGACGACACGTTTCTTCGATCCAAAACGTTACGACTTGGCTTATGTCGGACGTTACAAAATAAACAAAAAATTGAATTTGAAAACCCGCCTCTTCAATCAACGTTTGGCGGAAACGCTCGTTGACCCGGAAACCGGCGAAATCATCGCTGAAGAAGGAACGGAATTGGACCGCAGCATGATGGATAAAATTGGTCCGTACTTGGACAATGGGTTGAACAGTGTCACATTGTACCCGACTGAAGATGCGGTTGTTCCTGAACCGGTCACTCTTCAAATTGTCAAAGTCTATTCACCAAACGACCCTGAACGCGTTGTCCACGTTATCGGCAACGGCAATATTGCAGAAGACGTGAAGTACATTCGTCCGGCTGACATGTTGGCGGCTACGAGTTACTTCTTGAACTTGATGGAAGGCATCGGCAACGTAGACGATATCGACCACCTAGGAAACCGCCGGATCCGTTCGGTTGGAGAATTGTTGCAAAACCAATACCGTATCGGTCTTTCCCGTATGGAGCGTGTAGTGCGTGAACGGATGTCCATTCAAGACACATCCACAACCACTCCACAGCAATTGGTAAACATTCGCCCAGTTGTGGCAGCAATCAAAGAATTCTTTGGTTCTTCCCAGCTGTCCCAGTTCATGGACCAAACCAACCCGCTCGGTGAGTTGACGCACAAACGTCGTCTATCCGCATTGGGACCTGGTGGGTTGACGCGTGACCGTGCCGGATATGAAGTCCGAGACGTTCACTACTCCCACTATGGACGTATGTGTCCGATTGAAACACCGGAAGGTCCGAACATCGGATTGATCAACAGTTTGTCTTCTTATGCGAAAATCAACCGCTACGGCTTCATTGAAACACCATACGTGAAAGTGGACCGCGAAAACGGCCGCGTCACAGACGAAATCCACTATCTGACAGCAGATGAAGAGGATCAGTTCGTTGTGGCTCAGGCGAACGCCCCATTGGATGACAACGGCGCATTCGTGTCTGACACCGTATTGGCCCGTTTCAAAGACGAAAACTTGGAAGTCGCTGTCGACCGTGTCGACTACATGGACGTTTCACCAAAACAGGTTGTTTCTGCCGCTACGGCAAGCATCCCGTTCTTGGAAAACGATGACTCCAACCGTGCGTTGATGGGAGCGAACATGCAGCGTCAGGCGGTTCCATTGCTTCAGCCGGAAGCACCGCTTGTCGGAACAGGTATGGAATACCGAAACGCGCACGACTCAGGGGCTGCGGTAATTGCCAAACACGCAGGAACGGTTGAGTATGTTGATGCGAAACAAGTCCGTATCCGTCGCGAAGACGGCTCGTTGGACAAATACCAGATGGCGAAATTCAAACGTTCCAACGCTGGTACGTCTTACAACCAACGCCCGATTGTTAAAGTAGGCGACGTGGTCGAAGCAAGCGATGTCCTCGCAGACGGACCTTCCATGGAACAAGGCGAAATGGCTTTGGGACGCAACCCGCTTGTAGCCTTCACCACATTCGACGGTTACAACTTTGAGGATGCGGTCATCATGAGCGAACGCCTTGTCAAAGACGACGTCTACACGTCCATCCACATTGAAGAATACGAATCCGAAGCCCGCGATACAAAATTGGGGCCGGAAGAAATCACCCGTGAAATTCCAAACGTCGGAGACGACGCTTTGAAAGATTTGGACGAGCGCGGCATCATCCGCATCGGTGCGGAAGTACGCGACGGCGATATCTTGGTTGGAAAAGTCACTCCAAAAGGTGTTTCCGAATTGTCCGCAGAAGAGAAATTGCTGCACGCCATCTTTGGTGAAAAAGCACGTGAAGTCCGCGACACATCCTTGCGCGTTCCTCACGGAGGCGGCGGGATCGTCAGCGACGTGAAAATCTTTACCCGTGAAGCAGGCGACGAATTGTCACCTGGTGTCAACATGCTTGTCCGTGTGTTCATTGCACAAAAACGGAAAATCCAAGTCGGAGACAAGATGGCTGGTCGTCACGGAAACAAAGGTGTTGTTTCCTTGATTCTTCCAGAAGAAGACATGCCGTTCTTGCCGGACGGAACACCGGTTGACATCATGTTGAACCCGCTTGGGGTTCCTTCCCGTATGAACATCGGTCAGGTCATGGAGTTGCACATGGGTATGGCTGCTCGTAAACTCGGCATCCACATCGCCACTCCTGTATTTGATGGGGCGAACGAAGAAGACCTTTGGGAAACCATCAAAGAAGCAGGCATGGACGACGATGCGAAAACCGTATTGTACGATGGCCGTACAGGTGAAGCGTTCGACAACCGTGTGTCTGTAGGAGTCATGTACTTCTTGAAACTGGCGCACATGGTCGACGACAAATTGCACGCACGTTCCACTGGTCCGTACTCTCTGGTCACTCAGCAACCTCTTGGAGGGAAAGCGCAGTTCGGTGGTCAGCGGTTCGGAGAGATGGAGGTATGGGCACTTGAGGCATACGGTGCGTCCTATACTCTCCAAGAAATCTTGACGTACAAATCAGACGACGTGGTCGGACGTGTCAACACGTACGAAGCCATCGTCAAAGGCGAACGCATCCCATCACCGGGTGTGCCGGAGTCCTTCCGCGTATTGGTGAAAGAGTTGCAGTCACTCGGGCTTGACTTGAAAGTCTTGGATGCTGAAAACGAACCAATCGATTTGGAAGACAATAATGAAGACGACGATTTTGTCCAAGTCGACTCTTTAAGCAAGATGCAGGAAGAGCAAGACAAGAAACGGGCAGAAGAAGCCGAACGTCAAAAACAAGAACAAGAAGCAAAAGAAACAGCAGAAGCAGAAACTGAGTAACACGAATGAAACAATGAACGAACAAACGAACGGCGAGGCAGTCCAACCTGGATTGTCTCGGCCGTATCGCTTTGAGCAATAGGGCAGCTCAACAATACAAAGGGAGGTCGGCCCCTTGATAGATGTCAATAAATTTGAAAGTATCCAAATCGGATTAGCATCTCCTGATAAAATTCGTAGTTGGTCTTACGGAGAAGTCAAAAAGCCGGAAACGATCAACTACCGGACGTTGAAACCGGAACGCGACGGTTTGTTCTGTGAGCGGATTTTCGGTCCAACAAAAGACTGGGAATGTGCGTGCGGAAAATACAAACGAATCCACTACAAAGGCATCGTTTGTGACCGTTGTGGAGTAGAAGTCACTCGTTCCAAAGTACGCAGAGAGCGCATGGGCCACATCGAATTGGCAGCGCCGGTTACACACATCTGGTACTTCAAAGGAATTCCGAGCCGCATGGGTCTTGTGTTGGACATGAGCCCGCGGGCGTTGGAAGAGATCATTTACTTCGCTTCCTACGTGGTCATCGAACCAGGAAACACTCCTCTTGAGAAAAAACAATTGCTGACTGAACGGGAATACCGTGAACGACGCGCCCAATACGGAAAAGAATTCCGCGCAGAAATCGGAGCGGAAGCTGTACGGGCTTTGTTGGAAGATGTCAAAGTCGATGAAGAGATTGCCGAATTGCGTGAAATTTTGCAGTCCGCTACCGGACAAAAACGTACCCGTGCCATCCGCCGTTTGGACGTTATGGAAGCTTTCCATACATCCCAAAACGATCCGTCTTGGATGGTGATGGATGTCATTCCGGTCATTCCGCCTGAATTGCGTCCGATGGTCCAATTGGAAGGTGGACGTTTCGCGACAAGTGACTTGAACGACTTGTACCGTCGCGTCATCAACCGTAACAACCGATTGAAACGTTTGTTGGACTTGAACGCGCCGAACATCATCGTACAAAACGAAAAACGGATGCTCCAAGAAGCGGTAGACGCTTTGATCGACAACGGCCGTCGCGGTCGTCCGGTCACTGGACCAGGAAACCGTCCGTTGAAGTCTCTTTCCCACATGTTGAAAGGGAAACAAGGACGTTTCCGTCAGAACTTGCTCGGGAAACGTGTCGACTACTCTGGCCGTTCCGTAATCGTTGTTGGACCATCTTTGAAGATGTACCAATGTGGTCTTCCAAAAGATATGGCCATCGAATTGTTCAAACCATTCGTCATGAAAGAATTGGTTGAACGAGGCATCGCCACCAACATCAAAAACGCCAAACGTCAAATCGAACGTCAAGAATCTGAAATCTGGGGCGTGTTGGAAGAAGTCATCAGAGAACACCCAGTTCTCTTGAACCGGGCACCAACATTGCACCGTTTGGGTATCCAAGCGTTTGAACCGGTATTGGTTGAAGGAAAAGCCATCCGCTTGCACCCTCTTGTCTGTGAAGCGTATAACGCGGACTTTGACGGGGACCAAATGGCTGTCCACGTACCGTTGAGTGACGAAGCACAGGCAGAAGCGCGTATCTTGATGCTGGGTGCACAGAACATCTTGAACCCGAAAGACGGGAAACCAGTCGTTACTCCTTCTCAAGACATGGTCTTGGGTAACTACTACCTGACAATGGAAGAAGAAGGAAAAGTCGGAGAAGGATCGATCTTCACCAGTGTGAACGAAGCGTTGATCGCTTACCAAAACGGAAACGTTCATTTGCACACTCGTGTGGCCATCCGTGCAGCTGACTTGCCGGACAAACCATTCACTGAGTGGCAGCAGGACAAATACTTGATCACAACTGTCGGAAAATTGATTTTTAACGAAATCATGCCGAAAGAGTTCCCGTATTTGAACGAACCAACCCAAAGCAATTTGGAAAAACAAACACCGGATAAATATTTTGTCCCTTACGGCACAGACATTCCAGCTCACATCAAAGAGATGGAGTTGGTCAAACCGTTCAAGAAGAAAAACTTGGGGAACATCATCGCAGAAGTCTTCAAACGATTCAAAGTGACGGAAACGTCCAAAATGTTGGACCGCATGAAAGATTTGGGTTACAGATACTCCACTAAATCCGGTATCACCATCGGGATTGCGGATATCTCTGCGTTGGAAGATAAAGAAGAGATTCTTGAAAAAGCCCACAAACAAGTGGACCGCGTCAACAAACAGTTCCGCAGAGGGTTGATTACCGATGAAGAACGCTACGAAGCGGTCATCAACGTCTGGAACGGCGCGAAAGATGAAATCCAATTGCGTTTGATGCACAGCTTGGACGACCGAAACAACATCTTCATGATGAGTGACTCCGGAGCACGTGGTAACATCTCCAACTTTACCCAGCTTGCTGGTATGCGTGGATTGATGGCTGCTCCGAACGGTCAGATCATGGAATTGCCGATCACATCCAACTTCCGTGAAGGGTTGTCGGTATTGGAAATGTTTATCTCTACTCACGGTGCCCGTAAAGGGATGACGGATACAGCCTTGAAGACAGCCGACTCCGGGTACTTGACCCGTCGTTTGGTTGACGTGGCACAAGACGTCATCATCCGTGAAGAAGACTGTGGAACCAAACGTGGTTTGCTCGTTACGGCGATTCGTGAAGGCAACGAAGAAATCGAACCGTTGGAAGACCGGATCATCGGCCGTTACGCTCGTAAGAGAGTCGTGCATCCGGAAACCGGCGAAGTATTGGTTGCAGAAAACGAATTGATCACAGAAGACCTTGCACGCCAAATCATCAGCTTAGGCATTGAAGAAGTAACTATCCGTTCCGTCTTCAACTGCAATACGCGTCACGGTGTCTGCAAGAAATGTTATGGACGCAACTTGGCAACTGGCCGCGAAGTCGAAGTTGGGGAAGCGGTGGGAACCATCGCTGCTCAATCCATCGGTGAGCCAGGAACTCAGTTGACCATGCGTACGTTCCACACAGGTGGGGTTGCCGGAGACGACATCACTCAAGGTTTGCCGCGTGTTCAAGAGATTTTCGAAGCACGTCATCCAAAAGGACAAGCCGTCATTACGGAAGTTACCGGTGAAGTCGTGTCCATCGAAGAAAAACCTGCCGAACGCACCAAAGAAATCACCATCAAAGGAGCAACGGATACCCGTTCTTACACAGTAGGGGCCAACGCTCGTTTGAAAGTGAAAGAAGGAAGCTTCGTTTACCGCGGAGATGCGTTAATGGAAGGTTCTGTGGATCCGAAACACTTGTTGCAAGTCAGCGATGTCTTGAAACTGCAAAACTACTTGCTTCGCGAAGTGCAATACGCATACCGAAGCCAATGGGTTGAAATCGGGGACAAACACGTCGAAGTAATGGTCCGCCAAATGATGCGGAAAGTTCGTGTAATGGACCCAGGTGAAACCAACGTGTTGCCAGGTGCATTGATTGACATTCATGAATTCCATGACACAAACGAAGAAGTACTGAAAAAAGGCGGCTTGCCGGCAACTGCTCGTCCAGTCTTGCTCGGTATCACAAAAGCTGCTCTTGAAACAAGAAGTTTCTTGTCAGCTGCTTCGTTCCAAGAAACGACTCGTGTCTTGACAGATGCAGCATTGCGCGGCAAAAACGACCCGCTTATCGGGTTGAAAGAAAACGTCATTATCGGAAAAGCTATCCCTGCTGGTACTGGAATGAACAGATACCGCAAGATGGAACCGAAAGAAGTTGGCGTTGTCAGCGAAAATGTCTACAGCATCAGCGACGAACTCGAAGGAAACGAAGAGTAAGTCAATCAAAAACAGCGGAGGCGCAAAATGCCTCCGCTGTTTTTCTATTTTAAAAGAACCGACTCTAGAGCCACGGTCAAAAAACTTCCCAGGATAAGAAACGGACCGAAAGGGAGAGGGGTGGTGCGTGCAGCGGTGCGGCGGTGCCGCAAACTGAATGCCAAGCCGGAAAGAGATGCTAGAAAGATCACGAACAGTGTTGCTTGGTATCCGAGCAGCACTCCCAGCACACCGCACAGCTTTACATCTCCTCCGCCCAGCCCTTCCGGATGCAGGAGGTACAGAATATAAAGGAGAACAAAGACGCCGGCTCCGCTTGATAAGGAAGAAAAAAACAACGACCGGTTTGAATGAAACTGAAACAGCAGCACCGACAAGAAAAATCCCCGCATGATGGAGTTGGGAAGCAAAAAACTAGTGACATCTGACGCCGTCAAAACAATGCCGAACCCCCAAATCAAAAACAATGCGAGGCTGGTGTCGGGGTCCGTTGCAAAAGAAACAATTATGAAGCAGAAAGACAAGCCGCCTGAAAGTTCCAGGACAAAATATAAAGAAGGCAGAGAAATGCCGCATTGCCGGCAGCGGCCTTTTTGCCACAAGAATGAAAGAATGGGAAACAGCTCCGTTGCGTTTAACCGATGACCGCAAGCTTCGCAGTGGGAAGGCGGGAAGACGATGGATTCTCCGCGCGGCACTCGCATGCCGACAAGAATCAAAAATGACGCCAGGCAACTCCCGAAATAGAAAACCAAAACAAACAAAATCCAGTCCAATGAACAACACCACCATTCAAAAAAATATTCTCATTCATTAAGATGCGCAAAAAAGACAAAATCCCACGAAACTTGCAGAAGAAAATGGGCTTTAAATTTAAAAAAGATTTCAAAAAACACTTGATATTGACCTGCTATGTGATTTATACTCCATGTGGTCTTCATTTTTGGAGGCAGCCGCTCGTTACATGTGAATCCGTAATCGTTTTTTTTTGCAACAAGAAATGAAATAATTTATACTAAGCCTTGTTGACAGGACGTGGGGTTCATGATATTATGCTAAAGGTGCTTTTGTGTTCAGATTCCTGTGTTAACAGTCATGCTGACTGTAGCGCAAAGGCCATTAAACTCTACCTTTCAGTCGCTTTTATAGCGGCAAATAATTTTTTGCCAAATAAGAATCGCCTGGATGTGTGGACTTAGAAAAACAATGTCAAGGGAGGAGGAAACAACACATGCCAACAATTAACCAATTGGTTCGTAAACCTCGTAAAACTAAAAGTGGAAAATCTGAGTCTCCAGCTTTGAGCAAGATGTACAACACTCAACGCAGCAGAATGACTACTGTGTACTCTCCGCAAAAACGCGGTGTTTGTACTCGTGTAGGTACAATGACTCCTAAAAAACCTAACTCAGCTTTGCGTAAATATGCGCGTGTTCGTTTGTCCAACATGATCGAAGTGACAGCGTACATCCCAGGTGAAGGCCACAACTTGCAAGAACACAGCGTTGTCTTGCTTCGCGGTGGACGTGTAAAAGACTTGCCGGGTGTTCGTTACCACATCGTTCGTGGTGCTTTGGATACTGCTGGAGTTACTGACCGTAAACAAGGTCGTTCTAAATACGGAACTAAAAAACCTAAATAAACCATCTTCCTCAGTGAAGAGAATCCAATACATTATTTGAAAGGGGGACTTTAGATGCCACGTAAAGGTCCTGTCGCAAAACGCGACGTGCTGCCAGATCCAATTTACAACTCTAAATTGGTCACTCGTTTGATCAACCGCATCATGGTTGACGGTAAACGTGGAAAAGCAGCTACGATTTTATACACTGCACTAGATACAGTCAAAGAACAAACAGGAAACGACCCTATGGAAGTTTTCGAGCAAGCTATGAAAAACATCATGCCGGTTTTGGAAGTAAAAGCCCGCCGTGTTGGTGGTTCGAACTACCAAGTACCAGTTGAAGTTCGTCCTGACCGTCGTACAGCTCTTGCTCTTCGTTGGTTGGTAAGCTACGCGCGTCTTCGCGGAGAAGCTACCATGGAACAACGTCTTGCAAACGAAATTATGGATGCTGCCAACAACACAGGCGCAGCCGTAAGAAAACGGGAAGAAGTACACCGTATGGCAGAAGCCAACCGTGCCTTCGCACACTACCGTTGGTAAGATACATCTCCCAGTCAACAAATGCCGGATAGGCGTTTGTTGACTGGGAGATGGACAGAAAAAGAGAGGGGTAAACAGACCAGATGGCCAAAAGAGAATTTCCTCTAGAAAGAACACGTAATATCGGAATCATGGCGCACATCGATGCTGGTAAAACCACAACGACTGAGCGTATCCTTTATTACACAGGCCGTATCCATAAAATTGGCGAAACTCACGAGGGTGGCGCTCAAATGGACTGGATGGAGCAGGAACAAGAACGTGGAATCACGATCACTTCTGCTGCGACAACGGCATCTTGGAACGACCACCGTATAAACATCATCGATACACCTGGACACGTAGACTTCACAGTTGAAGTAGAACGTTCCCTGCGTGTATTGGATGGTGCTATAACTGTATTGGACGCCCAATCAGGGGTTGAGCCACAAACAGAAACAGTATGGCGTCAAGCGACGACTTACGGTGTTCCACGTATCGTATTCGTAAACAAAATGGACAAATTGGGTGCGGACTTCTTGTACTCCAGCGGTACATTGAAAAACCGTCTACAAGCAAACGCTCATCCAGTTCAATTGCCGATTGGTGCAGAAGATGACTTCTCCGGAATCATCGACTTGGTTACCATGAAAGCTTACCATTACGGAGACGACTTGGGCACAGACGTCCAAGAAATCGAAATTCCTGAAGATTACAAAGAGACAGCTGAAGAGTGGCACACCAACTTGGTGGAAGCTGTGGCTGAGCTCGACGAAGACTTGATGATGCAATACCTAGAAGGAGAAGAAATTACTGTAGAGCAGCTGAAAGCAGCTATCCGTAAAGGTACAGTAAACGTAGAATTCTTCCCAGTCTTCTGTGGTTCTGCCTTCAAGAACAAAGGTGTTCAATTGCTGCTTGACGCAGTTATTGATTACTTGCCGTCTCCGTTGGACGTTCCTGCTATCGAAGGACACAGCGTAGACAACCCAGAAGAAATCATCGAGCACCATGCAGATGACAGCGAGCCGTTTGCTGCATTGGCATTTAAAGTTATGACTGACCCTTACGTTGGTCGTTTGACATTCTTCCGCGTATACTCCGGAACACTTCAGTCCGGTTCTTACGTATTGAACGCTTCAAAAGGCAAACGTGAACGTGTCGGACGTCTCTTGCAGATGCACGCGAACTCTCGTAGCGAGATTCCTGAAGTATTCTCTGGAGACATCGCTGCTGCAGTTGGTTTGAAAGACACTGGTACAGGTGACACACTCAGCGATCCAGATAACCCAGTTATTTTGGAATCCATGGAGTTCCCAGAACCTGTTATCCAAGTTGCGATTGAGCCAAAATCCAAAGCAGACCAAGACAAAATGGGTATTGCTTTGCAAAAACTTTCTGAAGAAGACCCGACTTTCCGTGCAGAAACTGACCACGAAACTGGCGAAACAATCATCGCTGGTATGGGTGAGTTGCACTTGGACATCATCGTTGACCGTTTGAAACGTGAGTTCAAAGTGGAAGCGAGCGTAGGTGCTCCTCAAGTATCCTACCGTGAAACCTTCACAAAAGCTGTTCAGGCTGAAGGTAAATTTGTTCGTCAGTCTGGTGGTAAAGGACAATACGGACACGTTTGGGTGGAATTCACTCCAAACGAAGAAGGTGCCGGATTCGAATTTGAAGACGCAATCGTCGGTGGGGTTGTTCCTCGTGAATACATCCCAGCTGTTGCAGCAGGTCTTGAAGCTGCGTTGGAAAACGGAGTATTGGCCGGCTACCCAGTAGTAGACGTTAAAGCGAAACTTTACGATGGTTCTTACCATGATGTCGACTCAAGTGAGACAGCATTTAAAGTGGCTGCATCTCTTGCTGTAAGAGAAGCTGCTAAAAAAGCTAACCCAGTTATCTTGGAGCCGGTTATGGCTGTAGAGGTTACAATTCCAGAAGAATACCTCGGAGATATCATGGGCCACATCTCTGCTCGTCGCGGAAGTATCGAAGGAACAGAAGTCCGTGGAAACACGAACATTGTTAAAGGATTTGTTCCGTTGTCTGAAATGTTCGGTTACGCAACAACATTGCGTTCCGCTACACAAGGACGCGGTACCTTCACAATGACCTTCGACCACTACGAACCAGTACCGAAGAGCATCGGTGAAGAAATCATCAAACGTCGTAGCGGAGAAGCTTAATTACCGAACGAAGCCGGAAGTGAAGGGGCGGCGGATACAGCTACCTCCTTCACGGAAGGATTTTAAGTTAATGGTGAGACTTTGATGTAAACATTGATTTTCTTTTAGAGAATCGGTATAATTTCATCATATGATAGGGATAGAATGTTTATTTCTATTAAAAATTTAACTCAAATATGAGGAGGAAACATTTAAAATGGGTAAAGAAAAATTTGACCGTTCCAAACCACACGTTAACATTGGTACTTTGGGACACGTTGACCATGGTAAAACAACATTGACAGCTGCAATCACTCACGTGTTGTCTAAAAAAGGCTTGGCAGAAGACCGCGGATACGACAGCATCGACGGAGCTCCTGAAGAGCGCGAACGTGGAATCACTATCTCCACTTCTCACGTAGAGTACGAAACAGAAAACCGTCACTACGCACACGTTGACTGCCCAGGACACGCGGACTACATTAAAAACATGATCACTGGTGCTGCTCAAATGGACGGAGCTATCTTGGTAGTTTCTGCTGCTGACGGCCCAATGCCACAAACTCGTGAGCACATCTTGCTTTCTCGTCAGGTTGGAGTTCCAGCTTTCGTAGTCTTCTTGAACAAAGTTGACATGGTTGACGACGAAGAATTGCTTGAATTGGTTGAATTGGAAGTTCGTGACTTGTTGACAGAATACGAATTCCCAGGAGACGACGTTCCTGTAATCGCTGGTTCCGCTTTGAAAGCTTTGGAAGGCGACGCAGAACACGAAGCTAAAATCGAAGAATTGATGGCAGCTGTAGACGAGTACATCCCAACTCCACAACGTGACACTGACAAACCATTCATGATGCCAGTTGAGGACGTATTCTCTATCACTGGTCGTGGTACTGTTGCTACAGGCCGTGTTGAAGCTGGACAAGTTAAAGTCGGTGACGAAGTTGAAGTTATCGGTTTGAAAGACACTGTTAAAACTACTGTTACAGGTGTTGAGATGTTCCGTAAATTGTTGGACTACGCTGAAGCGGGAGACAACATCGGTGCATTGCTACGTGGTATGTCCCGTGACGATGTAGAACGTGGTCAAGTTTTGGCTCAACCAGGTTCAATCACACCTCACACTAAATTCGAAGCAGAAGTTTATATCTTGACTAAAGAAGAGGGTGGGCGTCACACTCCATTCTTCTCTAACTACCGTCCTCAGTTCTACTTCCGTACAACTGACGTAACTGGTGTAATTGACTTGCCAGAAGGAACTGAAATGGTCATGCCTGGTGACAACGTTGCTATGACTGTTGAATTGATCGCTCCAATCGCTATTGACGAAGGAACTAAATTCACTATCCGTGAAGGCGGACGTACAGTCGGCGCTGGTGTTGTATCTAAAGTCGTTCAATAATTCGCTTTTTCAAGTGAGTTAAACTGATAACAAACTGTCCGGAAGTACCCTTTCCGGACAGTTTTCTTTTTGTGTTGGATGCCAGCAGAAAAAAAGATATTCATTTCATTTTTTAAAAAATAACGATAAAACACTTGAAATTCGAAGGCAGTATCTATATACTAGTTAAGGTGTTGAATTCTGAGAGGATTTTCCTACGATGAAAGAACGCAACACAGGCAGGGTCACCTCAATGACCATGGCGATGAAGCGAGAGGTTGCGACACACCCGGACGCTTTGCCACGGACGATGTGTTGGAAATTTTCGTGGAGCAATTGTCTCATTTCTTAAAATAGGCGAAGGAGGGAATAAAATGGCAAAACAGAAAATTCGTATTCGTTTGAAAGCATATGAACATCGTGTGTTGGATCAATCGGCTGAAAAAATCGTGGAAACTGCAAAAAGAACTGGTGCAACTGTATCCGGTCCGATTCCATTGCCGACAGAACGCTCTTTGTTCACTGTTATCCGTTCACCGCACAAACACAAAGACTCGCGTGAACAATTCGAAATGCGTACACACAAACGTTTGGTAGACATTGTCAACCCGACACCAAAAACTGTCGACGCGTTGACTAAGCTTGACTTGCCAAGCGGTGTAGACATCGAAATCAAACTTTAATCAAAACTAACATATAAACATACAAACATAATGGAGGTGTAACCATGACCAAAGGAATCTTAGGAAGAAAAGTGGGAATGACTCAAGTCTTCAGCGAAAACGGCGAATTGATTCCAGTAACTGTTATTGAAGCAGAACCAAACGTTGTGCTTCAGTTGAAAACAATGGAAAACGATGGCTACGAAGCTGTTCAACTTGGTTTCCAAGACAAACGCGACATTTTGTCTAACCAACCCGCTAAAGGTCATGCAAAAAAAGCAGGAACAACTCCTAAGCGCTTCATTCGAGAAATCAACGATGTAGAGCTGGGAGATTACGAAGTAGGACAAGAGATCAAAGTAGACTTGTTCGAAGCTGGAGACATCGTTGATGTCACTGGTACATCTAAAGGACACGGTTTCCAAGGCGTTATCAAACGTCACGGACAAGGCCGCGGACCAGAAACTCACGGTTCTCGTTACCACCGTCGTCCAGGATCCATGGGTGGAGCATCTGATCCATCTCGTGTATTTAAAGGTAAAAAATTGGCTGGACGTATGGGTAACGACCGCGTGACAATTCAAAACCTTGAAGTTGTTCGCGTAGATGTGGAACGCAATGTCATCCTCATCAAAGGAAACGTACCTGGTGCGAAAAAATCCTTTGTTGAAATCAAATCTGCAGTGAAATCTGCTAACAAGTAATCGTAAGAAAGGAGGAGCAATAGAATGCCAAACGTAACTTTGTTTAAACAAGACGGTACTCAAAATGGTGAAGTCACATTGAACGACTCCATTTTCGGTATCGAACCGAATGAAAGTGTTGTGTTTGACGCAATCACAATGCAGCAAGCATCCTTGAGACAAGGAACTCACGCCGTAAAAAACCGCAGCGCTGTACGCGGAGGCGGACGCAAACCATGGCGTCAAAAAGGAACAGGACGTGCGCGTCAAGGATCCATCCGTTCACCACAATGGCGTGGAGGCGGTGTGGTATTTGGCCCAACACCTCGTTCTTACAGCTACAAATTGCCTAAGAAAGTTCGTCGTCTGGCAATTAAATCTGTCCTTTCCGCTAAAGTGGCAAGCGAAGATTTGATCGTAGTAGACGCATTGAACTTTGACCAACCAAAAACAAAAGAATTCAGACAAGTTCTTCAAAATCTGAACGTGGCTAAAAAAGCATTGGTTGTCGTTGAAAACGAAAACCAATTCGCAGCATTGTCCGCACGTAACCTTCCAGGGGTGAAAGTAGTCGCTCCTAATAACGTTAACGTGTTGGATGTAGTTGCTCACGAGAAATTGATTTTGACGCAATCTGCTCTGACCCAGGTAGAGGAGGCTCTTCAATAATGGATGCACGAGACGTTATCAAGCGCCCGATCATCACAGAAGCTTCCATGTATGCCATGGACGATAAGAAATATACTTTCGAAGTGGACGTGCGCGCTAACAAAACGCAAGTAAAACAAGCAGTTGAGTCTATATTCGACGTAAAAGTCGACAAAGTTAACATCATGAATACTCCTCGCAAATTGAAACGCATGGGAAGATACCAAGGCTATACGAAAAAACGTCGTAAAGCTATCGTGAAGTTGACACAAGATTCAAACGAAATTCAACTATTCGAAAACGAATAAGTAACTTCAGATCTCGGATCTGAAATCACTATACAAGGAGGGAACAGACGTGGCGATTAAAACATACAAACCAACCACTAACGGACGCCGTAACATGACTGGTTCTGATTTCTCTGAAATCACTACTACAACTCCTGAAAAGTCTTTGTTGCAGCCAAAACGTAGAGGTTCCGGCCGTAACAACACAGGCCGTATCACTGTCCGTCACCAAGGCGGAGGCCACAAACGTCAGTATCGCGTCATTGACTTCAAACGTAACAAAGACGGCGTACGAGGCGTTATCAAAACGATCGAATACGATCCAAACCGCTCAGCGAACATCAGCTTGGTTCACTATGAAGATGGTGTGAAAAGCTACATTCTTGCTCCTAAAGGAATCCAAGTTGGACAAGAAATCATGTCTGGGGAAGACGCTGACATCAAAGTCGGTAACGCACTTCCACTAGCAAACATTCCAGTGGGTACAGTAGTCCACAACATTGAGATGAAACCTGGTAAAGGCGGACAATTGGTTCGTTCCGCAGGTACATCTGCTCAAGTTCTAGCGAAAGAAGGAAAATACGTTCTTATTCGTCTAGCATCTGGGGAAGACCGTTTGATCTTGGCTACTTGCCGTGCGACAGTCGGTTCTGTTGGTAACGAACAACACGAATTGATCAACGTCGGTAAAGCAGGCCGCAGCCGTTGGAAAGGTAAACGTCCAGCTGTACGTGGTTCCGTAATGAACCCGAACGATCACCCACACGGTGGTGGTGAAGGACGCGCTCCAATCGGTCGTCCAAGCCCAGTTACACCTTGGGGCAAACCGACACTTGGCTTGAAGACACGCAACAAGAAAAAAGCTTCAAACAAGATGATCGTACGCCGCCGCAAGAAAAAATAATCGCCAGCTGGCATAATGAGCCAGCTGAGCTTTCTCTTAAAACATTTTTCGATATAGGCATCGCCTAAATTTTGGAAGGAGGTTTATCCATGGGCCGTAGCTTGAAAAAAGGACCTTTCGTCGATGAACACCTAATGAAAAAAGTACAAGCAATGGAAGAAAGTGACAAAAAGACTGTCATCAAAACATGGTCTCGTCGTTCCACAATCTTCCCTAACTTTGTAGGACACACCATTGCAGTATACGATGGACGTAGACACGTTCCAGTATTCGTGCAAGAAGACATGGTAGGACACAAGCTTGGTGAATTCGTACCAACAAGAACTTACCGAGGACATTCTAAGGACGATAGAAGAACAGCTAAACGCTGATTTGAGGGGAGGATACACTCATGGCAGAACAAATTACAGCAGCAAAAGCAACTGCTAAAATGGTTCGCGTCGCTCCACGCAAAGCTCGCTTGGTCATTGACTTGATCAGAGGAAAAAGCGTAGGCGAAGCTATTTCCATTTTGCGTTTTTCAACACAAGGCGCTTCTGAGCCGATTGAAAAAGTGCTTATGTCAGCTATCGCAAATGCTGAACACAATTACGATATGGACGTAGAAGACTTGGTAGTAAGCGAAGCTTTTGTCGATGAAGGACCTACCTTGAAACGGTTTCGTCCACGCGCAAAAGGCGCAGCTTCACCAATCAACAAACGCACAAGCCACATCACAGTAGTGGTATCTGAGAAGAAGGAGGGGTAATCTGTGGGACAAAAAGTAAATCCTCATGGTATGCGTGTCGGCGTCATCCACGACTGGGACGCTAAATGGTACGCTGAAAAAGATTTTGCTGAAAACTTACACGAAGACTTGGCAGTTCGTAACTATATCGATGAGAAATTGAAAGAAGCTTCTGTTTCTCGCGTGGAAATCGAACGTGCAGCTAACCGCATCAACGTTTCTATCCATACAGCTAAACCAGGTATGGTCATTGGTAAAGGCGGTTCTGAAGTAGACGCATTGCGTCGTCAATTGAACAACTTGACAGGCAAACGTGTTCACGTGAACATCGTTGAAATCAAAAGACCTGACATGGATGCTACTTTGGTAGCTCGCAGCATTGCGGAGCAGTTGGAAAACCGCGTATCTTTCCGTCGTGCACAAAAACAAGCTATCCAACGTGCTATGCGTTCAGGCGCTAAAGGTATCCGTACACAGGTTTCCGGTCGTTTGAACGGAGCAGACATCGCTCGTAGCGAAAGCTTCGCAGAAGGAACTGTTCCATTGCACACATTGCGTGCAGACATCGACTTTGCAAACGAAGAAGCAGACACCACTTACGGAAAAATCGGTGTCAAAGTTTGGATCTACAAAGGCGAAGTATTGCCTGGAAGAAATGATGAGAAAGGAGGGAAATAAACATGTTAGTACCTAAACGTGTAAAATTCCGTCGTGAGTTCCGTGGAAAAATGAGAGGCGAAGCGAAAGGCGGAAAAGAACTAGCTTACGGTCAATATGGTTTGCAAGCTGTTGAATCCCACTGGGTGACCAACCGTCAAATCGAATCAGCCCGTATCGCAATGAACCGTTATATGAAACGTGGCGGGAAAGTATGGATCAAAATTTTCCCTCACAAATCGGTGACAGCCAAAGCAATCGGTGTCCGTATGGGTTCCGGGAAAGGGTCACCTGAAGGATGGGTATCCCCAGTCAAACGTGGTAAAATCATGTTTGAAGTTGGCGGCGTCCCAGAAGAAGTTGCCCGTGAAGCATTGCGTTTGGCTTCCCACAAGCTGCCTATGAAAACGAAGGTAGTAAAACGCGAAGAAAGTGGTGAATCGAATGAAGGCTAAAGAATTACAAGGCTTATCCACTGCTGAGATGATCGAAAAAGAAACTGAATACAAAGAAGAGTTATTCAATCTCCGTTTTCAATTAGCAACTGGACAGTTGGAAAATACAGCACGTATCAAAGAAGTCCGCAAATCGATTGCACGTATTAAAACTGCTCTTCGTCAAGCAGAATTGCAAAACTAATTCTCTGACGACCAGTAAGCAGCTGCAAAAAGGAGGATGGAACCTTAATGAGCGCAGAACGTAACGAACGTAAAGTTTACCAAGGGCGCGTTGTTTCCGACAAAATGGACAAAACCATCGTCGTAGAAATCGCAACTCAAAAACGTCACCCGAAATACGGTAAACGACTAAAATATTCTAAAAAATTCAAAGCACACGATGAAAACAACACTGCTAAAACAGGCGATATCGTAAGAATTATGGAGACTCGTCCATTGTCTAAAGATAAACGTTTTCGTCTGCTTGAAATTGTTGAAGAAGCCATTGTCCTCTAAGGATTACTTCTTCAATTGATTTTGAGTTCGAAAGGAGGACACTAAAGTGATTCAAGTAGAAAGCCGCATGAAAGTTGCAGATAACTCCGGTGCACGTGAAGTGCTCGTAGTGAAAGTGTTAGGCGGATCTGGTCGTAAGTATGCAAGCATTGGTGATGAAGTAATCGTTACTGTCAAGCAAGCAACACCAGGAGGCGTTGTCAAAAAAGGTGACGTTGTCCGTGCCGTAATCGTCCGTACAAAATCTGACACACGCCGTGCAGATGGTTCTTATATCAATTTTGATGAAAATGCATGTGTCATTATTCGTGACGACAAGGCTCCTCGTGGAACACGTATCTTCGGACCGGTTGCCCGTGAATTACGCGACAATGACTTCATGAGAATCATTTCTCTAGCTCCAGAAGTTTTATAATTCCTTACCCGTAACCAAGGAGGTGCGAACAAACGATGTTTATCAAATCAGGCGACAAAGTTAAAGTTATGGCCGGTAAAGATAAGGGCAAAGAAGGTACCGTCTTGAAAGCTATGCCTAAAAAAGACCGTGTCATCGTTGAAGGTGTCAACATCATCAAGAAACACAACAAACCGAGTGCAATGAGCCCACAAGGCGGCATTGAAGAAAAAGAAGCACCGATCCACGTTTCTAATGTAATGTTGATCGATCCTTCTACTGGGGAACCAACCAGAGTCGGTTTCCGTATCGAAGACGGCAAAAAAGTACGTTATTCCAAAAAATCTGGTGAAACCATTTAATCATAGTGTAAGCAGAGAGGAGGCCATTCATTCATGAGTCGCATGAAAGAAAAATATGTAAACGAAGTACGTCCTGCATTAGTAGAAAGATTCGGATACTCATCCGTAATGCAAGCTCCTAAAGTTGAAAAGATTGTTATCAACATGGGAGTGGGCGACGCCGTATCTAACGCAAAAAACCTTGACAAAGCTGTTGAAGAATTGACTTTGATCGCTGGTCAAAAACCTGTTGTGACCAAAGCTAAAAAATCTATCGCTGGATTCCGCCTGCGTGAAGGTATGCCAATCGGCACCAAAGTAACTTTACGTGGTGAGCGTATGTACGATTTCTTGGACAAATTGGTTACTGTTGCTCTTCCACGTGTACGTGACTTCCGAGGCGTAAGCAAAAATGCTTTCGACGGACGCGGCAACTACACGTTGGGTGTAAGAGAACAATTGATTTTCCCAGAAATTGACTACGACATGGTGGATAAAGTCCGCGGAATGGATATCGTTATCGTAACGACTGCTGATTCTGACGAAGAAGCACGTGAATTGCTAGGTCAATTAGGAATGCCATTCCAAAAATAACACAAGGAGGGTACTAAAAAATGGCTAAGAAATCAATGATTGAGAAAAACCATAAACCAGCCAAGTTCTCCACTCAAGAATATACCCGTTGTGAACGTTGCGGACGCCCACGTTCGGTATACAAAAAATTCAAACTTTGCCGCATCTGCATCCGCGAGCTTGCATACAAAGGCCAAATTCCTGGTTTGAGAAAAGCAAGCTGGTAATCGAAAAATCATAGTGCATAAAGGAGGCTACTACGAATGGTCATGACAGATCCTATCGCAGATTTCTTGACTCGTGTACGTAACGCTAACTCAGCGCGTCACACGTCAGTTGAGATCCCTGCTTCTAAAGTAAAAAGAGATATGGCCGAAATCCTTAAAAACGAAGGATTCGTCAAGAATGTTGAGTTTGTCGAAGACGACAAACAAGGGATTATCCGTATTTTCTTGAAATATGGACCAAACAACGAACGCGTCATCACTGGGTTGAAGCGTATCTCCAAACCAGGTCTACGCGTGTATGCGAAAGCAGACGAAATGCCTAGAGTTTTGAACGGTTTGGGAATTGCAATCGTCTCTACATCAGAAGGCGTTGTAACAGATAAAACTGCTAGAGCCAAACGTATCGGTGGAGAAGTCCTCGCTTACGTCTGGTAATGAACGAAACGAGAAATAAGGAGGTGCCTTACTGTGAGCCGTATCGGAAATAAAGTTATCGTGATTCCTGAAGGTGTGACTGTCACACAAAACGGAGAAGAAGTAACAGTTAAAGGGCCAAAAGGCGAATTGACTCGCACAATCAGCCCAGCTATCACAATGAATATCGAAGACAACGTAATTACATTTACTCGTCCAGATGATTCCAAACAAAACAAAACCATCCATGGTACAACACGCGCAAACGTGAACAACATGGTTGAAGGTGTAACTAACGGATTCCAAAAAACTTTGGAATTGAATGGTGTTGGATACCGTGCACAATTGCAAGGCAAAAAGTTGGTATTGAACGTTGGTCTTTCTCACCCAGTTGAATTCGAACCTGGAGAAGACGTAACTGTAGAAGTACCATCTGCAAACCGCGTAATTGTCAAAGGACACAACAAAGAATCAGTCGGCGCATTGGCTGCTCAAATCCGCGCAGTTCGTCCGCCAGAGCCATACAAAGGCAAAGGTATTCGCTACGAAGACGAATATGTACGCCGCAAAGAAGGTAAAACAGGGAAATAATTTTCGCCTGACTGCCTGATATCTTAAAGTAAAGAGGTGACAATTGTGATTACAAAACCAGATAAAAACAAATTGCGTCAAAAAAGACACAAACGTATCCGTAAAAATCTTTCTGGTACTGCAGAGCGCCCACGTTTGAACGTATTCCGTTCCAACAAAAACATCTACGCTCAATTGATTGATGATGTAGCGGGTGTAACGCTTGCAAGTGCCTCAACACTGGACAGCGATGTCTCAGGCGAATCTAAAGTAGAACAAGCGGCTGCAGTTGGTCGTTTGGTCGCTGAAAGAGCAAAAGGAAAAAATATCACAACAGTGGTCTTTGACCGTGGTGGCTACCAGTACCATGGACGAGTAAAAGCTTTGGCAGAAGCAGCTCGTGAAAACGGCCTTGATTTCTAAAAAAAGGAGGATAACCTTACATGACTACATTCGATCCGTCTAAATTAGAATTGGAAGATCGCGTCGTTGAGATCAACCGTGTTTCTAAAGTTGTTAAAGGTGGACGTCGTATCCGCTTTTCAGCTTTAGTCGTAGTCGGTGACAAAAACGGACATGTTGGTTTTGGTACTGGGAAAGCTCAAGAAGTACCAGAAGCAATCCGTAAAGCGATCGAAGCAGCAAGAAAAAATCTTGTAGAAGTTCCATTGGATGGAACTACATTGCCACATGATGCAATCGGCGTTCATGGCGGTGGAAGAGTTATCTTGAAACCGGCTGTAGCTGGTTCTGGAGTTTCCGCTGGTGGACCTGTCCGTGCCGTCATGGAATTGGCAGGCGTACAAGACGTAACAACTAAATCTATCGGATCCAGCTCCCCAATCAACATGGTGCGTGCAACGATCGATGGAATCACAAAAATGAAACGCGCAGAAGACGTAGCAAAACTACGCGGTATTTCTGTTGAAGATCTACTTGGATAAGGAGGACCAATAAATGGCACAGTTAGAAATCACTTTAAAACGCAGCTTGATTGGTCGTACTCAAAATCAGCGTGATACTGTTAAATCTTTGGGATTGACTAAAATCAACTCCAAATCAGTTAAACCTGATAACCAAGCAATCAGAGGCATGATCAACACAGTCGCGCACTTAGTTGAATTCAAAGAAATATAATTTTTAAGAACAGATAGACTATCTGAAGGAGGTGCCTAGTTTTATGAAACTTCATGAATTGAAACCTGCAGAAGGATCTCGTAAACGTCGCAACCGCGTAGGACGCGGAAGTTCTTCCGGTAACGGAAAAACTTCTGGACGTGGACACAAAGGTCAAAAAGCACGTTCTGGTGGTGGCACACGTCTAGGTTTCGAGGGTGGACAAACTCCATTGTTCCAAACTCTTCCAAAACGTGGATTCACTAACATCAACCGCAAAGAGTATGCCATCGTCAACTTGAAGACATTGAACCGTTTTGAAGAAGGTACAGAAGTAACACCTGCTTTGCTCGTTGAAACTGGCGTCATTAAAGACGAAAAAGCCGGCATCAAAGTGTTGGGCAATGGTTCCATTGACCGCAAATTGACTGTCAAAGCGAATAAGTTTTCAAACGCAGCAAAAGAAGCGATTGAGGCTGCTGGTGGAACTATCGAGGTGATCTAATGATCCGTCTGTTGAAGGACGCTTTCAAGGAGAAAGACATCAGAAACAGGATTTTGTACACGCTCGGAATCTTGATCGTTTTCCGCGCCGGGACACACATCACTGTGCCCGGGGTGGATGCCAGCGCCTTGAACGAACTATCTCAAACGGGTCTGTTCAACCTATTGGATACGTTCGGCGGGGGAGCGTTAAGTAGTTATTCGATCTTTGCGCTCGGTGTCTCGCCTTACATTACTTCCTCGATTGTTGTCCAGCTCCTTCAAATGGACATCATTCCCAAATTTAAAGAATGGTCTGAACAAGGAGAAGTCGGACGCCGGAAGCTAAACCAAGCCACTCGTTATTTGACGATTGTCTTGGCTTTTGTCCAAGCGTTAGGTATTTCTTTTGGGTTTAATGCATTGACAGGCCTCGGCCTTGTCGGCAACCCAGGAACATTCACGTACTTGTCCATTGCGTTGATTTTGACTGCCGGTACCATGCTCGTCATGTGGCTGGGAGAACAAATCACGGTGAATGGATTCGGGAATGGTACTTCGTTGATTATCTTTTCGGGAATCATCGCACGTGTGCCCGAAGATTTGTACAATTACTACAATGTGCAAATCCGGAATGCAGGAGATGAACTGACAGAAGCGATTCTGTTCAGCGTCTTCTTGGTCATCGTCATGATTGCGTTGATTGTTTTGGTGGTCTTCATGGAGAGCGCCAGACGCAACATCCCGATTCAATACACCAAACGAGTAGCCGGATCCAAACAAAGTGCGGTATTGCCATTGAAAGTCAACTCTGCGGGCGTGATTCCGGTCATCTTCGCAAGTTCCTTCTTGATGACACCGCAAATCATTTTGGGTTATTTTGCACAAGGCAATGCGAATGCAACTTGGTATCAAATTTTGAATTCCATTTTCAATCTGCAAGAACCGGCTGGTGCCGTCTTATACACGGTACTGATTGTTGTCTTTACCTATTTCTACGCATTTATCCAAGTGAATCCAGAGAAAGCGGCCGAAAACTTGCAAAAGCAAGGCGGCTATATTCCAAGTGTCCGCCCTGGGAAACCAACGGAAGATTACTTGGGACGCATGCTGATTCGTTTGAGTACGGTAGGTGCTATGTATCTTGGTTTGATTGCTCTGCTTCCGATCATTGCTTCTGGATTATGGAACTTGCCATCATCCGTCGCCTTGGGAGGAACAAGTCTTTTGATCGTCGTCGGAGTCGCTTTAGACTCTGTCCGCGAGTTGGAAGGTTTGTTGAGCAAGAGAAGTTACCAAGGCTTTATTCAATAAGAAAGCAGTGTTGGGGATTTTCCTCAGCATCTGCGTTCTTGCCATAATAAAGAGGAGGAACAAACATGAATCTCATTTTATTGGGATTGCCGGGAGCTGGAAAAGGAACCCAAGCGACTCGCATCGTAGACACATATGGCATTCCACATATTTCGACTGGAGATATGTTCCGTGCTGCCATGAAAAACGAAACGCCACTTGGACTTGAAGCCAAGTCTTTCATGGATAAAGGAGAATTGGTTCCAGATGACGTCACCAACGGCATCGTCAAAGAACGTCTCCAAGAATCCGATACAGTTAAAGGCTTTTTGTTGGACGGGTACCCTCGGACATTGAACCAAGCGGAAGCATTGGAAAGCAATTTGCAAAACTTGAACAAATCCTTGGACGCCGTTTTGTACATCGAAGTGCCGAAAGACATTTTGATGGAACGGTTGACAGGTCGATTCATTTGCTCCAACTGCGGAGCCACATACCACAAAACAGCAAATCCACCAAAAGTGGAAGGCGAGTGTGATCGTTGCGGGAGTCATGACTTCTACCAACGTGACGACGACAAACCGGAAACGGTGGAAAATAGAATCCGAGCGAATGACGAACTGACTCAAGCATTGTTGAATTTCTATAAAGAACGTGGACTGGTTCACACCATCAATGGTCAAGAAGAACCAGACGAAGTCTTTGCGAAAATCAAAACCATCCTCGATTCACAAGCCAACAGCTGATCGTTCTCCTTTCTGCATGTTCTTTCCAAAAAGATGATGAGAAAACTTGCAAATGCAAGGGATTTGTGATAAGATATTTCGAGCACTGTCAATGAGAGAAATTATCACTAGAACCCGATCATTAATTAAGAAGACATATGAATTTGATAAGTGAGGGCCATGTGCGCTCACACTTTATCACGTACAAAATAAGCAGCACAAAGGAGGAGACCTAGGTTGGCTAAAGATGATGTAATTGAAATCGAAGGAACGGTTTTGGAGACTTTGCCAAATGCCATGTTCAAAGTCGAACTGGAAAATGGTCACGAAATCCTGGCGCATGTTTCCGGTAAAATCCGTATGAACTATATCCGTATTTTGCCAGGAGATAAAGTGACAGTTGAAATGTCACCATATGACTTGTCTCGTGGTCGCATCACATATCGTTTCAAATAATTCGAAGACACATTAATGACTCCGTATTTTTGATAAGGAGGAGAACTCATGAAAGTAAGACCATCAGTTAAAAAAATGTGTGACAAATGCAAAATCATCCGTCGTAACGGCCGTGTGATGGTCATTTGTCAAAACCCTAAACACAAACAACGTCAAGGGTAAGCAGAACAACCAACCTATAGGAGGTGCCAAATTATGGCTCGTATAGCAGGAGTAGATATTCCACGTGACAAACACATTGTCATTTCATTGACTTATATCTATGGAATCGGCAAAACGACTGCACAACAAGTTCTTAAAGAAGCAGGCGTAGATGAAAACATCCGCGTACGCGACTTGACGAACGACCAGTTGGATGCAGTACGTTCAGCAGTTGACAAACTAAAAGTTGAAGGGGATCTTCGTCGTGAAGTGAACCAAAACATCAAGCGTTTGATGGACATCGGTTCTTACCGTGGAATCCGTCACCGTCGTGGTTTGCCTGTTCGTGGACAAAACACTAAAAACAACGCTCGTACCCGTAAAGGTCGCGCAATCGCAATCGCTGGTAAGAAAAAATAATCGATAATAAAGAGCAAGGAGGTAAACCTTCATGGCAAAAAGAGGTACTCGTACTCGTAAACGTCGTGTGAAAAAGAATATTGAGCATGGTGTTGCACACATTCGTTCCACATTCAACAACACCATCGTAATGATCACAGACCCACAAGGAAATGCAGTTTCTTGGTCTTCTGCTGGATCTTTGGGATTCAAAGGATCTCGTAAAGCGACTCCATTTGCAGCTCAAATGGCAGCTGAAACAGCAGCAAAAGGCGGAATGGAAAACGGCATGAAATCTGTAGATGTTACTGTTAAAGGACCAGGTTCCGGACGTGAAGCAGCAATCCGCGCGCTACAAGCAGCTGGATTGGACGTTACTGCTATTCGTGACGTAACTCCTGTTCCACACAATGGATGCCGTCCTCCAAAACGCCGCCGTGTTTAATGAGAGGCATTCCATTTCTGCAGGCGCACAATGCCGCACTTGGATTGAACGTTTTGAAAGGGGTCAAATGACAGGATGATCGAGATTGAAAAACCGGTAATTGATACAGTTGAGATCAGTGAAGATGCCAAGTATGGCAAGTTTGTTGTCGAACCGCTTGAGCGAGGTTATGGGACCACGTTGGGGAATTCCCTCCGCCGTATCCTTTTGTCATCCCTTCCGGGCGCAGCCGTCACAAGCATTCAAATTGATGGCGTCTTACATGAATTCACTGCAATTGATGGCGTCGTTGAAGACGTAGCAGCAATTATTTTGAACATCAAGAAACTGGCACTGAAAATTTATTCGGACGAAGAAAAAACCATCGAAATCGATGTTGAAGGTCCTGGAGTGGTTACAGCTTCCGACATCATCTTCGATAGCGATGTTGAAATCATGAATCCGGATCTATATATTTGTACCGTTTCTGAAGGCGGTCATTTCCATGCTCGTATGACTGCTGGAAAAGGCAGAGGATATGTCAAAGCTGAGCACAACAAGCATGATGATATGCCTATTGGTGTTTTGCCGGTTGATTCGATTTATACCCCAGTCAGCCGTGTAAACTACAACGTCGAAAACACGCGTGTCGGTGAGCGGAATCTATATGACAAGCTGACTCTTGATATTTGGACAGACGGGTCGATTTCTCCTGAAGAAGCGATCAGTTTATCTGCCAAAATTATGACAGAGTACTTGAGTGTCTTCGTCAACTTAACTGAAGAAGCCCGTGAGGCCGAAATCATGGTTGAAAAAGAAGAAACACAAAAAGAAAAAATGCTTGAGATGACCATCGAAGAATTGGATCTATCTGTACGTTCGTACAACTGCTTGAAACGTGCTGGAATCAACACGGTTCAAGAATTGACGAACAAGACGGAAGCCGAAATGATGAAAGTGCGGAACTTAGGCCGCAAATCTTTAGAAGAAGTAAAACTAAAACTGGCAGAACTCGACTTGGAGTTACGCCAAGAAGACTGATACGAAACAAAGGAGGATTACTACAATGGGTTACCGTAAATTGGGACGCAAAAGCGCTCAGCGTAAAGCTATGTTGCGTGACTTGACGTCTGATTTGATCATCAACGAACGCATTGTAACGACAGAAGCCCGTGCCAAAGAAGTTAGCTCTATCGCTGATAAAATGGTGACACTAGGCAAGCGCGGAGATTTGCATGCGCGTCGTCAAGCCGCTGCTTTTGTTCGTAACGAAATTGCTGACATTCAAGAATCGGATGACGAAGTTGTTGTAAAAAATGTCTTGCAAAAATTGTTCGATGAGATTGCACCACGCTTTGCTAACCGCAACGGTGGTTACACTCGCGTGTTGAAGACTGAACCACGCCGCGGAGACGCTGCTCCAATGGCAATCTTGGAATTCGTTGAAGGACCAACTGCTTCAGAAGAAGCGTAACTCTTTCAACAAATTTCTAAGCTTTATAACAGAATAATCACTACACGATTCACTTATTGGATGTATGACAGAGTGTTACGATGATGGAAGGAACTGATTTTTCCAAGTCTAGCTCTAACTTCTCCTGGAAGCTTCTCGCTTCCGGGGGAGGTCCATTCATCATTAAGTGATTTTTTTTATACACAAAACTGGACGGCGGACGCGTGAATTTGTAGAAATCCGTAGAAGTGTGTTCGAAACTTGGATCGGCTTCTGCAAAGAGTGGGAATATTCGCAGAAGCCGGTCTTTCCATTGAATGGACTTGTACGGATTATCAAGTGCTCTGGACGGGGGCAGTATCCAGGGTCCAGCGGTTTCGCGCTGCGTTCTGATGTTGTTCTTTTCGGGTTTTTTTGGTAGTCTTAAAATGATTGTAATTTTTGAAGGACTAGAGGAATAGTGAATGGATAAAATAATTTCAGTGAATAACGTGACGTTCCGTTACGCGGAAGACAGCGCTCGTCCTGCTTTGGACGGGGTTTCTTTGTCCATCGAACCCGGAGAGTGGGTTGCCATCATCGGACCGAACGGCTCAGGGAAATCGACTTTGGCTAAAACGATCAATGGGTTGATTGAACCGGACAGCGGAGAAGTCACCGTGGGCGGGCTTCTTTTGAATGAAGAGAACGTTTGGGACATCCGTAAAATGGTCGGGATGGTCTTCCAGAACCCGGACAACCAATTTGTCGGCTCCACCGTTCAAGACGACGTCGCGTTCGGTATGGAGAACTTGGGTATCCCAAGAGACGAAATGGTGACGCGCGTTCATGACGCATTGGAAAAAGTGAATATGTTGCCGTTTGCGGATAGGGAACCGGCACGCCTTTCCGGAGGTCAGAAGCAACGGGTGGCGATTGCAGGCATCATTGCGCTCCGTCCAGACATCATCATTTTGGATGAAGCGACGAGCATGCTTGACCCGCAAGGAAGAGCGGAAGTGCTTCAAACAGTGAAAGAAGTCAAGGAACGGGAAAACCTCTCCGTCCTATCCATCACACACGATATCGACGAAGCGGCAGAAGCCAATCGGGTGTTGATGATGAGTGCGGGGAAATTGGTTCAAGAAGGAACCCCGGAAGAAATTTTCTCCTATGGGGACCGCTTAATTGAATTGGGGCTGGATTTGCCGTTTCCGGAACGGTTGAAAGCTTCCTTGAGAAAAGAAGGCATTGATGTACCGGAGACGTATTTGACGGAAGAAGGGCTGGTGGAATGGTTATGGACATTGTCTTCGACAAAGTAGGATACACGTACCAAAAGGGGACGCCATTCCAAAGCCGCGCCTTGTACGACATTGATTTGATGATCAAAGAAGGCAGCTACACGGCCATCGTCGGACACACAGGAAGCGGAAAGTCCACCCTGCTGCAGCACTTGAATGCGCTGCGGAAACCGACGGAAGGCACAGTGACCATCGGCGACCGGGTGATTACGTCCGAAACCGAAAACAAAAACCTCAAAGGATTGCGGAAAAAAGTGGGGATTGTGTTCCAGTTCCCTGAGTCCCAATTGTTTGATGAAACGGTCGCGAAAGACATCGCGTTTGGTCCGAAAAACTTCGGCGCCTCTGAAGAAGAAGGACGGGAAATTGCGGAACGCATGCTGCCGCTGGTCGGTCTGGATGAATCGTTTTTGGAAACCTCTCCGTTTGACCTTTCAGGCGGACAGATGCGGCGTGTCGCCATCGCAGGCGTATTGGCCATGAAACCGGACGTGTTGGTCCTCGATGAACCGACGGCCGGTCTCGATCCAAAAGGCCGCAGAGAGATCATGGACATGTTCTACCGCCTCCACAAAGAACAGGGGCTGACCATTGTCCTGGTGACGCACCAGATGGACGATGTGGCGTATTACGCCGACCATATGATTGTCTTGGAGAAAGGGACCGTCATGAAAGAAGGCGACCCACGCGAGATTTTCCGCGATGCCGACTGGTTGAAAAGCAAGCAGTTGGGTGTTCCTTCTGCAGTGGAGTTTGCCAACCAGATTCAAAAGCAGTTCGGCTGGTCGTTTTCGACTTTGCCGTTGACCACAGATGAACTGGCACGCGAAATGAAGCCATTCCTTTTGCAAAAGGAGGCTGAGCGTCAATGATGGACAAATTGATTTTCGGACGGTACATACCGGGAGATTCCTTTGTGCACCGTCTCGATCCACGTGCCAAACTGTTGGGCGCCATCTTTTACATTGTCATCATCTTTTTAGCCAATAACTGGGCGACCTATGCGGTATTGGCGCTGTTCGCTTTCACGGCCATCTATCTTTCAGGCATCAACCGGCGTTTCTTTTTCAACGGAATCAGGCCGTTAATTTGGCTGATCTTGTTTACGGTTGTCCTGCAAGTGCTCTTCACGAGCGGAGAGACAGTTTACCTCTCCTTGGGGCCGATTGTGATTTCGCAGGAAGGCATCATCAACGGAATCTTTATCTTTGTCCGGTTTGTGTTGATTATCTTCATGTCGACGCTGCTGACGCTGACGACGATGCCGTTGTCGCTGACGGATGCGATTGAGTACCTGCTGCGGCCGTTCAAACTGGTGAAGCTGCCGGTACATGAAATTGCTTTGATGTTGTCGATTGCGTTGCGGTTTGTTCCGACGTTGATGGACGAAACGGAAAAAATCATGAATGCGCAGCGGGCAAGGGGAGTGGATTTCGGGGAAGGCAGTGTCTTCCAACAGATGAAAGCCATCGTTCCATTGCTGATTCCATTGTTTGTGAGTTCGTTCAACCGTGCTGAAGAGCTGGCGACGGCGATGGAAGCACGCGGATACCAAGGCGGCGAAGGTCGGAGCAAATACCGTGTGCTGCACTGGGGACGGAACGACACCCTCGTCATGGTGGCATTCGCCGTATTGGCGGCTGCGCTGTTCTTCCTGCGCACGTAACAACAAATCAATAAGAAAAGAGAAGAGCTGAACGTCATGTTCGGCTTTTCTTTCTGCTTTTAAGGATGGAAAATATGGAAACCACACGTTACAAATTCAGAATCAGTTACGACGGCACTCACTTTGCCGGCTTCCAAGTCCAACCCAACCAGCGGACGGTTCAAGGAGACATCGAAAAAGCGTTGAAGATGATCTCCAAAGGGCAGTCCATCCGGATTCACGGGGCGGGGCGGACCGATGCCGGGGTGCACGCATTGGGACAGGTGATTCATTTCGATTATCCGCAGCGTTTGCCGGCGGATGCGATGCAGCGGGCACTGAACACCCTCACAACGGACGAGATTGCGTTCTGGGAGCCTGAAATCGTCACGGAGGCCTTTCACTCGCAGTACTCGGCAAAGGCCAAGACGTATCAATATCGCGTGAATAACAGCAAGATTGAAAATCCCTTCACCCGCTTGTATGCCTTGCATCACCCGTACACCATGAAAATGGACCGCATCCAGAAGGCATTGAGCTATTTTGTGGGGGAGCATGACTTCACTAGCTTCTCGTCTACCCACTCCAATGCGGAAAGCAAAGTCCGGACCATCTATGAAGCGAGCTGCCGTTATGAAGAAGCGACAGAGGAGTTCATCTTCACATTCCGGGGAAATGGTTTTTTGTACAATCAAATCCGGGTGATGATGGGGACGCTTTTGCAGGTGGCGGACGGCCGGAGACCGGCAGAAGATATCCCCGACATTTTAGAGGCTAGATACCGCAAAAAGGCCGGTCCCACTGCGGCTTCCAGAGGGCTGTGTATGATGGAAGTTTTCTATGAAAATAATGAAGAACAAAATGTGAAAAATACTTAATTTTGTTTGACAAATCAAGCTTTTGGGGGTATTATGTTAGATGGTATTGTTTGCCACCACGATAAGCCCCGGAAACTTGTTGTGTAACAAACAAACAGATAAGATTAAATGGAGGAAAAAATCGTGCGTACAACTTATATGGCTAAACCAAGCGAAGTCGAACGCAAATGGTACGTTGTAGACGCAACTGACATCCCATTGGGACGTTTGTCTACTGTAGTGGCATCCATCTTGCGCGGAAAAAATAAACCAACTTACACACCACACATTGACACTGGTGATAACGTGATCGTTATCAACGCTGGACAAATCAAATTGACAGGAAACAAAGCAAGCGACAAACTTTACTCCCGTCACTCTGGTTACATCGGCGGATTGAAACAAACATCTGCTGGTACAATGCGTGCTCAAAAACCTGAACGATTGATTGAATTGTCAGTCAAAGGTATGCTTCCAAAAGGTCCTCTAGGCCGTGCTCAAGCGAAAAAATTGCACGTCTACGCTGGTCCTGAACACAAGCATCAAGCACAACAACCAGAAGTCCTAGACATTACTAACTTGATTTAAGGAGGGAAATCCATTGGCACAAGTACAATACTTCGGCACAGGACGCCGTAAAAACTCAACAGCCCGCGTAATTTTGACACCAGGTACTGGTAAAATTACTGTGAACGGCAAAGACATCACTGAATACATCCCATTTGAACACTTGCACGTTGTTATGAAGCAACCATTGGCAGCAACTGACACAGTTGACAGCTATGACGTTCGCGTAAACGTAAACGGCGGCGGATTCTCCGGACAAGCTGGAGCAGCTCGTCACGGAATCGCTCGCGCGTTGTTGCAAGTTGACCCAGCTTTCCGTGGACCTTTGAAAGCAGCTGGCCTCTTGACACGTGACCCACGTATGAAAGAGCGTAAGAAACCAGGTCTTAAAAAAGCGCGTAAAGCACCACAATTCTCAAAACGTTAATAGAAACATTGGTATATCAGTGTTTACAGAGCTTTTTTGGTTCAAGTTGGTTCAAATCAACTTGAACCTTATAAAGCACTTAACAGATTTAAAGCATCGGCATCTTGCTGATGCTTTTTTTCTGGCATTAATTCCAGATAATAATTCTGTGTGGTTTGAATATTAATGTGACCTAATCGCTTTGATACATAAGCAATATCTATGTCTTGAGAAAATAAAAATGATGCGTGAGTGTCTCTTAAACCGTGAAACGTTGTTTTCTTAATATCTAATTTCTTCAGTAACTCTGCTAATTGTTCCGACTGTTTAAAACCGCCAAAGCTGAAAATATAACCATTCTCTTTAACAGGAATTTTACGAATGAGTTCATATACCTCTTTGTTAATAGAAACATCACGTTTTGCATTTTGTGTTTTTAATGAAGTATCATCAGAAGTAGGACTAATCGAATGTCTAACCCTTATTCCGTATTCATAAATACTCTCTGGGCGTATTGCCAACAGTTCTCCACGTCGCATCCCCGTTTCTAATGCCAGTAATACAAGTAAATTAAACTCGTCTTCTGGATGCTGTAAAACGTAATTACGAAGCTTTCTAAAATCGGTGATAGATAATGCTTTATTACGTTTAGGTGGATTCTCTCCACGTGTTTTTACTAAACGAGCAAAATCATTTGCAATATAGCCACGAGCATATGCATCACGTAAAGATGTTTTAATTTTAAGAAGAACCTCATGTGTTGTTTTTCGTGAATGTGTCTTGGCATACTCATCAATCTTTTTCTGAACAACAATATCATTTAAATCTTTTAATTGGATATCTTGAAATAAATTTCTAATAACTCCTAAAGTACGAACATAATTTTGAAATGTCGTTTCTTTAACGTCATTAACCTTTACAAGATATATCCAATTTTCGAAGAAGTCCGCAAATGTTGTTGTTCTGTGAGCAAGTTCTTTTCCTTCTCCTTTCGCTAATTCCATTTCTAAAGCCCAAAGTTTTGCTTCCTTCTTAGTCGGAAATGTTTTAGTTAGTTTTTTATGTTCTCCATATTTGTACAAAGAAATTTGTGCTCGATATGACTTTCCTCTTTTTACAATACTAGCCATGCTATCAATCCCCTTCAAAAATAAAGTTGATAGATGCTAGTTGAATACATCTGTATTGTATTCTGAAACTAACATCTTATCAACTGTCGACATTTTAAACGGAGTGTTTTTCGATAAAGTGTATTAAAGACTTCATTGTGTAGCGTTCGCGCTTACCAATCATGAAACGATCTAGCTCTTCATGTGGCCGAATATATTTATCAAAAGACTTTGGGTCTATACCTAAAAAATCTGATGCTTGTTCCCTTGTTAAAAGATATGGATAATCCTTTGTAGCCATGTTTGTGCTCATGTGGCATCATCTCCTTTATGCTGAGATTTATTTTTAAAATTTATTTAGTTCTTTTAGTGCTTGTTCAGCATCATATTTGATTTGTCCTAAAATATCTTCTGGTGTATAGTTGCTATTTTGGTAATCAGAATGATTATCCGTTTTATTAATCGTTCCTTTACCGTCCCGGAAAAAATCTACTATTTCTACAATGTGTTGTATATGTTCTTTTAATTTCGGAAAACTCATTTAAATATCATCCTTCCCACGGTTTACCTTCTAATTGGTAAAGTGTCTTATATTTATTTAACCAAGATATATGGTCATCATTGGGTTCGAATTCTTCAGTCAAGTCCATAATTTTGTGTAAAAGAGTAGTCAATGTTTCTAACGCTTCTACTTACTGAATGGTAAGTAGTGAGGCTTGACAATGAGCTTCGGCATGCTAGTCTTGTGACAGGCTGGCCTCATCGGCCTGCACAGACTAAAAGGCATGCCGAAGGAGGCTCATTGTCAAGCCTTCACGGGTTTAGCGATCCATGGCGAGATATTTCCGATTACTGCCCACCCACTCATCATGCTGATCCATCAAGATAGCACCAATTAAGCGGTTAGCCGAAGCCTGATTGGGAAAAATGCCTATGACTTTTTCTCGCCGACGGATTTCGCTATTCAATCGTTCCAGAAGATTCGTGCTCTTCAGTCGATTGTAGCCTTGACCGGCTTCCGTATACTGAAAAGCATCTTCAAAGCCTGCGTCAAGTGTTTCGCAAGCTTCGGTATATTTCGTTTGATCGATGTATTCATCTACCAAAGCATTTTTCATTGTGCGGGCAAAATCAATATCTGTCAGTTTGAAGATGGCTTTCACTGCCTCCCGAAATTTTTTGGCATTTTTCTTGGGGGCTTTACTTAAAATGTTTCTTAGAAAGTGAACTTGACATCTTTGCCAGGAAACATAGGTAAAACTCTGGCGAACAGCCGCTACTAGCCCTTTATGGGCATCTGAAACAACTAGTTTTACACCTGTAAGGCCACGTTCCTTTAATGACTCGAAAAATGTTGACCAAGTGTCTTCGCTTTCCTCGCCTTGGATCATAAAGCCGATGATTTCTCGATAGCCGTCTTCGGTAATGCCAATAGCTATGTGGCAGCTTTTAGAAATGACACGGCGATTTTCACGAACTTTAATGTATAAGACATCTGTCAGAACGTAAGGGTACTCGGTCGTTGTAAGGGATCGATTCTGCCATTCTTGGACCATAGGGTCTAACTGTTCGGTAAGGCTGGACACGAAGGATTTAGAGACGGATTTTCCGCATAATTCTTCGACAATTTTGGAAACTTTACGAGTGGAAACACCGGAAACATACATCTCCAACATGGAAGCCAGCAGCGCCTTCTCATTCCGTTGGTAACGCTCGAACACCGAAGGTGAAAATCCGCCATCCCGTGTACGAGGAACTCGCAATTCCAGGGTGCCAACGCGTGTCGTATAGTCACGCTCGTAGTAGCCGTTTCGCTGACTGATCCGGCTGTCCGTTCGTTCGTATTCTTGAGCTTGTATGTATTCAGAACGCTGTTCTTCCATCAGCTGGTTGAAAATCGTCGTTAAAATATTTTTCGATACATCATCTTTCACCGAATGTTCAATTATACTTTGAACCTCTTCGACATTCAGTGTAAAATGTACTTGGGTCATATGAAGTCCTCCTAGGTATGTTTTTGTCGTTAAAAACATTGTACCGTAAAAGGACGATCATATGGCCTTTTATCTTTTACACAATTATATGGACTTTATC